>PXAS01000400.1 GCA_003565815.1 PVC group bacterium | reverse complement strand
CAAAGCACAGCCACGCCACCGGCCTTCCGCAAACTGTGCTGATCCAAGCCAAACACCCCCAAGGTCTTCAGCCTGAAAAACCCGACTGGGGCGGGGCGCTCCCCTCATGCCTTGAAACTTTCATCACTTTTTCTATTGCCAATCTCTTGGTACTTCTGACCCTTTCCCCCTACAAAATGTGAGGGCTGACCCTTTCCTCTTTCCTCCGGGAAGGCTCGGGGGGATTCGGGGTAGAGTCTTGCGGGCGGGCAGGGGTTTAGGTGAAGGATTCAGCGACATTCGAAGGCTTCAAAGCGCTACAAAGTACGGCCTGACCCTTTCCCCCTACAAAATGTGAGGGCTGACCCTTTCCTCCAAAATGTGAGGGCTGACCCTTTCCTCCCAAAGTATGTGAAGCATTTCTCCGCTCTGGTGGACAAAACCGTGGCCTATGCCTTTGAGCGGCCGCATTTCGCCTACTACCGAATCATCTGCTTGCGCCATGATAGCGAAGGCGTATGGCAATAAAGCAAAGATTATAAATTTGAGAGCTGAAGTCATGATTTCTTTAAGTTATTATTTTTGATAACAACTACCAATTTCCTTCCAGATGGAAGTATCAACAACCAGATTAAATCCGTCCCAGTTAAATAATAATAATTTATTACCTTCTTTGCCAATCTTTGTGTACGGGCTGTCGGGGTAAACATAATGACGCTTATGAACTCTCCATATTATATGTCCATCCATGCCAATGGCGTAAACGTTTTCATTCTCATTAGAGCCTGGAGGAGGTTCTACCCGTAAAACAATCGCGTTTTTAAAAAAAATCACTTCTTTAATAGGCCATTTTGCCGCATGCTCGTTCCATTGATCATTGTTAAACGTGAATCTTAACGTCCGTCCTGTAATTTGATGTTTCATTTTCGTTACTCCAATAACCTCATGTTTTTAAATGATGATTCCAAAAGCCTGTCCAATAACTCGTACTGTATTGCTCCCCCTTCGCCCCAACCGACCTGTGCACCCACCCTGCCTACTCGCAGTCGTGTTCCTGCCGGAACATGTACGTCTGAAATGTATTCCGGTAGCTCAGGCAATGCAAATTTATCTTTAATTTGAAGTGATGTTAGTCCTTCAACTTCTTCAACCCTCATCAACCATGATCTAGGCTGATTTTCCGGACCATGAACTCTCACAAAGACCCGATCATTTTCCAATATAATATCTCTAGCCCTAGTTCCAATAGCGTATGGTGGGCGGTTTCCTCTTAAAATATGCGGATAATTTGCCTCTGATGCAGGAATTCCTCCTAGCAACCGCTCCCCTCTTGCCAACCCCCGCCCCGCCACCGCGGCCTCCTCGGCGACTTCCGCCGTGCGGGCGACGGTGCCCATCGCGCCGAAGACGGCTTCCCCGGTTAGGAAGAGCAACGCGCCGCCCCCAACCCGTTCAGCGAACAGGTCGGGATCATGGAACGTGGCTTTGATCTCCGTCCATTCGTGTGCGGCGAGCGCGTGCCGCGCTTCAGGGGAGGTGGCGAGAATTTTGAACCCTTCGCCGATCTGGCCGTACATCGTGGGTTCGTGGTGGAATTTGTGGTCCAGCGCCCCCCCGGTGAGTTCCCAGGTGACATGCAACATTTCCCCGCCCTGGTGGGCAAAACCGTGGCCGATGTCTTTGAACGCCCGGATTTCGCCTTCGAAGAAATCATCTGCTTTCACCATGACAGCGAAGGCGTAATGCAATAAGATGAAAAATAAAAATTTAAGAAATGCAGCCATTGTTCTCTTTTTACATAAAGTGATCTTAGTCATTTATACTGGTTGAAGGTAAAGATGATGTCAGGGACATAGCCTTCAATTTAAAGGAAATTTCAATCAAAAAGTCCTTTAATTCATTAAAAACAAGAGAATCTGACAGTTCCTTAAATTTCGATTCAACGCAACAAAGAATTGATATAACATCATCGTGTAGCGCGCAGAAATCAATTTTTGTAGTGAAAAAATCGCAACCAGTTTCAATAGAAAATTTCATGGATGAATTTCCGGAAGGCCGAACAGCAACTTCATATTCACCGTAAAAATCTCGGAAAGCCTCCTCAACGCTTTGATTATTAGCTATTTCTTGGCATGACCTGATCAAGTTTTCCAGAAACCAGAGTATTGCCAGTTCAGGCAGGTCAAAAGAACTGCTATGCTTTACCAATCGACAATCGGCAGAAACGCCCATTAAAACTTGATCAAGCTTTAGTTCGTTATAATAGGGGGGAATTTTAAAATTCGAGCAGACTATATTCATTTTTATCACCTAATTGGGAATGCTGTCATTATTTCTCCAGCCTCATTGAAAAAGACCTGAAGTCTCGTAGCTGCGGATCCGTCCATATGTGTTCCAATTTGACGGCCAAAATCGTAAATGATTTGCCCCCGTCCACTAGGTCGAAACGTCGTTTCCCCGAATCTTGCGGCTTCATTTACCATAGCTTTAATTTCACGCGTTCCTGTTCCTTCCGCAAAACGCCCCACATTTGCAAAACCCGAATCTGGACCATGCCTATACATTATGTGTTCAATTGGAGACATAACTCCTTTTTTATAAGGTTGAACCATGCCCGACCAACGCGGTTCAAAGGGCAGACCTAAACGAGGAACACTCGTTTCTGTAATCCCACCCATCACCCGTTCCCCCCTGGCAGCCACCCGCCCCGCCACAGCGGCCTCCTCTGCCACTTCCGCCGTGCGGGCGACGGTTCCCATCGCGCCGAAGACGGCTTCCCCGGTAAGGAAGAGCAACGCGCCGCCCCCGACCCGCTCCGCGAACAGGTCGGGATCATGGAACGTGGCTTTGATCTCCGTCCATTTGTGTGCGGCGAGCGCGTGCCGCGCTTCCGGGGAGGTGGCGAGGGTTTTCACGCCTTCGCCGATCTGGCCGTACATCGTGGGTTCGTGGTGGAATTTGTGGTTTAAAGCCCCACCGGTGAGTTCCCAGGTGACATGCAACATCTCCCCGCCCTGGTGCTGAACGCCATGACCAATGTCTTTGGCGGCCCTCCCCAAGCCTTCTTCCGCTCCCTGCTCCAATGCTTTGACATATTCCCATAAACCAGGATGATGCTGGGGCGGATGCACGTGTCGGGCGCGGCGAGGGGTTGAAGTCGTATCCGTACCCCAGAATAAATTTCTTTGTTCTTCATTCTCAAAAACCCTGAATCGCGTCGTATGGGACCGTGGGGGCGCGCCAAGGGTGCTGATCATTTTCTCGCGGGGAACTTCGGGACGGGTATACGCATTTTTCACGATGGGCTCGGCCCGTTCTCGCATGGTACGGGCGGGCGGGTCGCCCCAAACGCCTTGTGGGTTGACTTCCAGCGGATCGCGCCGGAGCATTTGCCCCGTCCGCGTGCAGTACACCTCACTGCCCATGGCGTAGGTTTCGGTTTCCCGATCATAATACATCGTGTTGTACAGCAGCGAAAGCATACCGGATCGGGGACCGTGCTCCCCAAGCAAACGTCCGGTTACCTCGTCGTATCGATAACGGGCCACTTCATTTCCGGTTGTGCCATCCCGCAATGCCATCACGCGTCCCTTGGGATCGTAAACCACATGATTCCGCGATATCATGCCGCCTTCGGGACGGTGAAAAACAATATGCAACCGCGCGTCAAGGCGGGACATTACCCCCTCGCTGCCCGCCCCCCATGAGTAGGTGTTCGTGTAACGAGGCCCACCGGGTACCGAGGGGATGACCTTTTCCACTTTTGGCAGAAAGCCTTCGTACTTCATGAGGTGAGTGCGCAACAGGGTTTCTCCATCGTACACTCGCTTTTCGAACCTTCGTCCCGCGGCATCATAACGGTTAACCACGCGAAGTCCGGCAGGAAGGTTTCCCCCTCCCATGGTCATCACGCCCGCGGCTTCGGGCTCGTTGCGAATGCCGACGATCTGCCCGGCGGCATTCCACTCGAATACCCGGAGTCCGTCGCGTTCCCGCCGCCCGTGCGCGTCAAAAACGAAGTGCTCCTGCGCGGGAGGCAGCCACACGTGCCCCTCCAAATCGGCGATGGCCATGCCGCCGATGTAGTCGGGTCCGGGACGTTCCCCGGTCACCCGCCAGGCGATCTCGGTTGCGCCGCTTCCCATGGCGGGCCAATTGTTCTCATCCACCAACACGGAAAACGGCCCGCCCGGCAGGGTGGCGAAGAGGATGTCGTTTAAATACACGCGCACCTCGGCATCGGCATGGGCCTGACCTTGGATCCGGAATTGGCGACGGTTTTCCTGAAAGGAGACCGCGCCGGACAAATTCACGTCGGGATGAACGGCCAGTGGTTGACCGTCGATCACCACGCCCGCCAGTTCGCCGCGGTCGTTGACCACAAACTGGCGGTTGTCTCCGGGTCCGCTGATGGAAGCCAGGGTGCCGTTGAAAGGGTCGTAGCCGTGGGTATATTCGCCCCATGGGCGGGTGAGCGTTTGCAGTCTTCCCCGGTCATCCAGCGTCCACGACGCGTTGTACGGGCTGCCCGGGCCACTGAAGAGGGCTTCGGGATGGCCCGCGGTGTCTCGGAGAATTTCCTGGAAAAACACAAGGGTGTCGTCACTGCGGAATTCGACCCGGTCGGCGAGCCCTGCGGGGCCGGAATAACGGATTTCAGCGCTTTCGGTCAGCCCGGGGGCTTGCACGGTGATGCGGTCCAGGTGATTGCTGTCGCCCTGATACTGGTATTCCTCTTGGTGGATCAGTTCCCCGTCCAATTTGATCGAGAAGGTTCCGGGTCTTCCCCGCTCATCGGGCACCCGTTCGAAGCGGACTCCGGAAAGCGGACCGGAGGTCCATTCCTCGTGTCCCGGGGTCCAGTGGGTGTTGTTCGGCGTAAAGGTCCGCACGCCGGAGGCGTCTTCGAATTCAAGAATACGACCAAAGGCATCACGCTCCAGTATCTCGAAAACCGTTTCCGCGCCGAGTTTCCCTTTTTTCAATCGCGCTGTATGAGGATCGTATTCCCAAATTCGGGTGCCCGCTGTAGATGAGGCTTCGGTGGTATTTCCGGCAGCGTTGTAGCTGTAGTGCTCCTGCATGCCGTCGGGATATTCCAGAAGGGTTACATTTCCCGAGGGGTTCAGGGTCCAAGTGGTTTTCGAATCGCCGGATGCGGTACGCTCCACGCGCGTGCTGTGATCCTCGTTCCAGAAGACCTTCATACCGTGGGCAAGTTCACCGGTTCCCCCAATTTCGGTTTCCAATTCAAGGGGCTTGGACAAGCGTTCGACAACCGTTTCTCCACCGATTTTCACCTCGCTTTTGGAAACCGCGCCTTCTTGATGATCGTAAACAAACGTTTTGCTGATCAATCCGTCATCATGGGCGCTTGTTTCCGCATGGTCATTGAAATCAAATGTGTCCGCTCTCGGCCCGCGGAACAAAGATGCATCCACCGGCACGCCCAGAGGGGACAAGTTGAGTTCAAACTCCCCGATGAAATTCGTTTCGGAAATCCTGGAATCTTGTACGGTTAACTTTAACGGGGTTTGATTCAAAACCACACGATTATTGAGTTTCAGCGTGAATTCTCCGGGTTCGGAAAAGGTCAACTGATATTCGTCGGGAGCCTGGCCGCCGATTTGACTGGAGAAAAAGCGGGTGGCGGCGTTGGCTTCGCTTCGGCTGAGCAGATGAGGCGTGCCGCCGTTACCGAGCAAGTAGGCGCTTTCACGCCATTTGCCGTCCACGACTCCGTAATCGCTTTGCAGCACCCAATCGGTGCCTGGATCGATTTGTCCGTTTCCGTTGTAATCCAAGACGCGGCGGTGGACGCGGCCGAGGGTATCGTACTCAATGAGGATGTCCGGCTGACCAGGGCGGGTGAGGCGGTTGGGTCGGCCCTGGGCATCGAAATGGGTGTCGTGGTTTTGCCAGACCAGTCCGGCGGCGGAGGGGTCGGGGGTCTGCACGCGGTGGACGCGACCGAGTCCGTCGATGTAGGTGCGCTGGAGGGACCGTTCGCTTCCTCCGTCAAGGCCGGGCGTGAGGGCGGAGGCCTCCACCAGCAGGCAGGGCACGCCGTTGAGCGTTTCGAAGGTGACGGAGCTTTTGAACCCGGCGGCGGTGTTGGCGCGGAACACGCTTTCGAGGGTCTGCTCGTTGAAAGTACTTTGGGTGGCGGCTTTGGTGTGGTCGTTGTCACCTGTTGAGGTGAAAACCCCTTCATCCCACCCGGAGGTCCCCCCGATGGGTTGCGGGCCGGTGAAGCCGGAAGAGACGATTTCGCCGAAGCCGTTGCGGGTGGCGGTCCAGGTGTGGTTGGCACTTCCGGCGGAGGCGGTGTGGGTGGTGCTGAGGCCGTTCGGAGCGAAGGTGTGGGTGACATCACGGACGGTGTCCTTTGAGGTGAGGGGGCGTCCCAGCGCATCGCGGGTTAGCACTTTCCAGGCACCGGCGGGGCCGCTGCTTTCCTCCAACTCTCCGGCTGCGTTCCATTGCCAATCAGTATCAGGCAGACCCGGGATTTTCATTTTTCTGGGACCAAAGCGGGTGAAATCCTCGTACACCCGACTGGCGATGATGTACCCATCAGGTTCCCAGGTTGTGATTTCGCTTTCCAAGACCCCCAGGCTGTTCCAATTTCGAACCGTTTTCGTGCCGGTGGCCTGCCCGTTGATCTGCTTTCGGTGGAAAACGGTTTGAATCCTCCCGGAGGTATTCAATACATCGGTGATGTGGGTTTCCGTTCCGTCGGGATGGTCGATTTGTTTGACTCCCCACGGGACCTGCCCGGCGGGGGTTCCGGCATCGGTGGGATCCCAGAGATGGACCGTGGTGGAGGTTCCGTCGGAGGGCAGCGAATCCGTGAGGGTGAATTCGTCGTCGGCCACGCGTTGGAACACGGAAGTGCGCAGATCATTTGTTTCGTGCCGGGTGGTGGTGGCGTAACTGTTGCCGGAAAGTCCGGGCGAGGTGGCCGAAAATGGGCCCGTGGTCTGGCCGGAACTCAGCAGGATGCCGTTGGTATCAAACGTGGCGGTTCCGGCGCCGGGTCCGTCCCACGCGGCGGTGGCCACGAGCCCGTTGGAGTGGTAGGTGAAGCTCTGTGTGCGGGTTTCGGCGGGCTCGGTGTGGGACGTGGTGGTGATGGAGGCGGGCGGGGCGATGAAGCGGGGAGAGGAGGCGTATTTCACCCGTTGGGTCCGAACAGGGTGACTGTTCAGCTCCGTTTGGTACACGGTGACGGGTTTGTCGGGCTCCGTTGACCAGACGGTATGGTCCTCGCGGGTCCACCGGGCGGTGACGGTTTCGCCGTTCAGGGCGCTGATCTGTTGAACGGTTTTCACCAGGCGATCATCGCTGTTGAGTTCCCGTTCGTACGTGAGCCGCCAGTGGCGGACCACATCGGGTTTGCCGACGGCGGAATAGGTGGCGGTCACGTTTACGGTAGCCGGACTGGCCTCCAGGTCTTTTACGAACAGGAAGGTGCGGATCACCTGTCCGGCTTCCGAAGGCCCGCTGAGTCCGGCGGGGGTGGAAAGGAGGGTTTGGGTGACGGTGATGTGGTTTTCATCGTTGGGGCTTACGGTGAGTTTGGTTTCGACCAGGCCGCCGGTGTAGGTGCGGTCCTCCTCTCCCGGGTTCTGGTCCAGGTCGTATTCGTTGGCGATGCCCTGGAAATCGATATGGAACGCCGGGCGTTGATAGCCCCCATCCCAGGCAAAGGTGGCGGCCAGATATCCCCGGGATCCGCGGGTGATGTTGCCGTCGCCCAGTTGGATGGCGAAGGGCAGCCAATCCGCCCAGGTCCCTTCGGGGGAAGGTCCGCCACCTCCGGTGTCGCCGGGCCCCAGACCTTGCCAGGGAAGGGGTTCGGTGAGGTATTTGAAATCGGGTTTGAAGATGGCGGAGGGCGTGTATTCCGCATTGTACATATAGATCCAAAAATAGTCTTCGTCATATCCCGGAACGGGCCACCCTTCGTCATCGAAAACAATCGGATTGGGTAGATCGGCATAGCGGGGATCGTCATACACAGGCATCGTCGTCTTGAACTCGCCATTGGAAACGTCCCATTGCAAATCCTGGTCCCCGAAGCGGAAGGCCACGCTTTGGCCTTGTATGCCAAAGACCAGAGGGTCCTTGAACAACAGGTGTTCCTGTACAACCGAGGATCGTTTCGCCCATCCGGGAGCCTGTTCCTGATGATCCGGCATGAAATCCACCGGCAGGGGGTCTAAGTTCGGTCCCCGCACCGTTTCCAGCAGTTGCGCCACTTTGTGAAGTTCTCCGCCGATACCCTTTTCATGCAGGGTGTTGGCGATGTCGTATTGATAGATGATGCCCGTCGCCTCCGCGTTACCGGGAAACAGTTTGTCGGGTTCCGTATCGTTTGGCCCCCATTCAAACTCACGTTGTAACAAGGGAGGGTTCGTTCCAAGATGCGCGAATCTTTGGTTCCAAAAATACCAATAATAGTCTTCATCGACAAGCTGGACTAATTCCTGCAGAAATGTGAGTGGATCCGCTTCAATCAATGGCGTGAAGGGAGAGGACTGGAGGGCGGGTATCGGATCCGGCGGATTCTCCAGACCCCACGTGAACTCAAACCCGTACCCCGGAACGCCATGAAACCCCCTATGCCATAAATTGTTATCATAATAGGCCGCGCCTGAGTAATAACCCCGTGTCAACGGCTCCCAACCGATCAGACGCAGCCGTTGCACCATCACCGACAACTCTGTGAGCTTTTGCAAGTATGATTCCGGGGTGATGTTCACCACACTGGGCAGGTCCCGATGATCCATACGGTTCCTGGCGAGTTGAATGTCGGGCACATCCGTCTTTTGAAGCCACGCTTCGTTGAGGTTGAGGTATTTGATTTTCAGCCTGTCCAGTTCGATGGAGGCCCGATGCAAGAGGTCCACCCTCTCCTCCATGGACAACGGGGGGATATCCCCGGCGACGGGAAAATCGGGGATACCATCCCCCCAGTCGATGGGGGTAAGCTCTACCTGGCCCACAAAGTCGGTGGAATTCCGGAAATGAGCGGGGGTAGGACCCTGTTGAAGATCAAGCCAGCTGATTTCCCACAGTGCCTCTTTCTGTTGAACCACCATGTGCCGTTCCTGAATCGCGCACAGGAGATTGGCCAGGGTGGGTGTTTGCTTCGCCGTGGCCGGAGCGGTTTGCGCCCACACCCCTGCACCCGCCATCAGCAGGCAGCAACTGAATAAACATTTCTTAGTAAACAATGTATACCTCCAATTCCACGGCGGGGTGGTCGCGTTTCAGGGGATCGCGTCCGAGGAGGATTTCGTCGCCGTCGCTGAGTCCGTCGCCGTCGGTGTCGGGGTTGTTGGGGTCGGTGCCGTGGAGATATTCCTCCAGATTGCTGAGGCCGTCGCCGTCTTCGTCTCCCGCGGAGGAAACCAGTTCACCGAAGTGCCAGAGTTCCCAGCCGTCGTCCATGCCGTCCCCAACTCCGTCGTTGTCGCTGTCGACCATGCCCAGGGTGGCGCGGAGAAAGAGGGGGTGCTCCTCCCCCGCGTCGGTGGCGTCCACCGCGAACTCCCATTCCGCTTCGGTACCTCGGTCGCGTTCCCAGAGGACCGGAAACCAGTCGCCCGGCAGGGTTTCCCAGCCGTTGGGGATGCCGCTGTCGTGCCGCCATACCGTGAAAGGTCCGGGAGTGGTTTCGGGACCGAAGTCCACCCGCCCGGACAGGGTTTCGGGATCGGCGTGATCCAGCAGGACCCGGAAGGCGGGCGTTTGGCTCTGCAGGGTCATCATGCGGGGCGCGGGCACGGGAT
>PXAS01000174.1 GCA_003565815.1 PVC group bacterium | reverse complement strand
CAAGTGGCCACCGAGGAAAATCCACACAATTATTTGCTCATGCATGCCATGGGCCCCAACGTGGCCGGACTCATCGCCACCGCCATCACCGTCGGCATCCTCTGGGCGGTCATGGTGTGATCCCGGCCCTCATGTGGGTGACTTCACCCGACGGGCAACGGCACCGGGTCAGCGTGGATGAACGCACGGAATGTGCGGTCCGGCGACAGGGTCAGTTTCCGTCGTCCCGGGGAAAGGCATCAATGAGGACGCTTTCGTGATCCTCCAGCGGCCCGCTGCGGGGTTTGGGTGCTTCGGTGTTCCGTCCGATGGCGACAAACATACTGATGAGGTGGTCCTCGGGCAGGCGAATGATCTCGGCCACGGCTTCAAAATCAAATCCGTCCATGGGGCAGGAGTCGTATCCGAGTGATTTCGCCGCCAACATCAGGTTCATGGCGGCCATGCCCGTGGATCGCAGGGCTTCGTCGCGTTGGGCCTGAGTCCGACCCGTGTAATAAGTCTGGATGGCCCCCACGAGCGTTTTTTGCACTTCTTCCGGGGTGTTCCGCCAATAGCGGGCCGGATTTTTCTGCCAGGCCTGCACGTCCGCGCAAACCACGATCAGGGCGGAGGCATCGGTGACCTGCGGCTGGTTCCAGGACACCTCCCGGAGCGCCCGGCGTTTTTCGGGATCTTCGACGACCAGCAAGCGATTGTGCTGAATGTTGAAAGCGGTGGGGGCCAATGCGCCGGCACGGAGGATCTCCCGGAGCTGTGCCTCGGGAATGCGATGGTGGGGGTCGAAAGCCTTTGCGGCCCTGCGTGTTTGAATTGCTTCGAGTACATTCATAAAAAATTGGGGATGGGGATGACAGTGATGATTCCCTGAAGTATCACCTTCCTTACAAAAAGATTCCGTCGTATTTTTTGAAACGGAGAAATATAGAAACAGGTCTTTTCCAAATCTGACCCCCGACTGGAAGCGAGGCTCCGCTCATGAAAACTCCCGAAAACCCTTTTCCGTTTCCCTTCGCTTCCTTCTGTTCAAAACCCTGGTGAATGGAACAGAAGCACGCAAAGATAGCGAAGTATGCGTAGAATCTTTTTTTGAAGTGTTGAATTTGAAAGTTTTGTGGGGTTCAGGGCGTCGGAAAGGCCGCAACAAGCATCTTGTTTTGCGATTTTTCACAAGTGTGACTTACGAAAAAACGCAAAACGGCGAAACATGCCGAAATAGAGCAACAAGCCCCTCCTCCCATCCCCAGCATCCAAAATAGACCAATTATGGCTGTTTTTTTTACGGAAGACTTTGCGCCGGTCTTTTTTTCAAATTTCAAAAAATCAGCCGTATAGACCAATCCTATCCGAAGATTTCTGGTTGACAGAGTACTGGCTGATTGACATGAAAGTGATGCCTTTGGCATCAAGTGCGGCCTTGCCCAAATGGAGCTTCTGAATGCGAAAAGCATCCGGATGGGCAAATTGTCATTGACGCCTGAAACCTTCTTTCGGTTGCAGCACGGAATAGCACGAAGGAAACGTGATGTTTCGAGAGAGTCTTTACTCGTTTTCCTGATCCATTTGCCGCATTTGCTCTTCCCATTCCTGCATCGCCCGTTGATGCTCTTCCATGATTCGATGCATTTCGCGGGCTCGTTCTTCGGCGACGGCTGCGAGGATGGTGGCTTCACGGGCCAGGGAGGGCGCCCAGGGATGCTCGTTGGGGTTTCGGGCGAGGGTAACCCTGAGGATGCCATCGCCATCCCGAATGGTGTGGGAAGAGATGAAGTTATCTTCCCGGCGGGCGGGGAGCCGGTCAAGCTGGGTGTTCAGTTTGGCCAAGCCCTCGGGACTCATGTTTTGGGCGAGCATTTTCACGGAGAGATGGTCGTATTCCTTGAAAAATTTCTGGCTGAGGTACATGAATCCGTTGAGGGTTTCCGGCAGGGGCCCGTTGGTTTCGAGGAAGGCGGGGCTGGTGAGGAGTCCGCCGCCCCGGGCGTGGCCGGTGAGGGCCCGTTGCAGCACATCGGGATGGGAGGCGAGAAGCAAGGTTCCCTGGTGCAGGGCCATGGCGGGGTGCACGGGGAAAGGCAGGGGCACGGGCATGGGGAAGAAGTGAATCGTGGTTCCCGCAGCCGTTTGTTCGGTCAAGGGTATTTCCGCCTCGTCCCGCAGGAATCTGAGCAAGGTTTCGTGGAGCAGGTCGTTTTCGCAACGGATGCCGAGGATCAGACCGGGTTGGGGAATGTCGAGAATTTCTTCGTTGGGTAGCGGAAATTTTACGCGGGTGGTATCGGAGAGGAGGACCCCTGCGAAGATTCCGCCCTTGAGGGAGGTGATCAGATCAACGGGGTCAACACCTTCTGGGAGGATTTCGGCGATTGTTCCGAGAGGGATGCCCATCATTTCGACCTGATCGGGGGCGAAAGTCATAAAGCCGTCCTGAACCAGGGCCCACAAATCGCCGGGGGCAACGTTCGCGGAGAAGGCCAGGGCGGTATCCTCGGGGAAATAGCCCAGGTTGCTTTTGGAAGCCGGGGCACCCGCCAGGCGCCAGAGGGCGCGGTCGGCCCCGGTTTCATCAATGCGCACGTAGGTTTTGGTGCGGGAGATCCTGGGGCCGACGGGCGCCACGCTGACACCGATCCCCCGGATGGCGTACAGTCCCAGCCAGTCCAGGAAGGGATCGACCTGTTTCAGGGTTGCGATGTACTGTTCGTCTGCTTCCTCGAGTTCGCCTTCTTGCTCTATGGCGGTTTGCAAGATCTTGATGAGCGTGGTGATCTCTTCGCGCACGGGTTTCAGCAGGCTTTCCGCGTTGAGTTGGAACAGCATGTAGCCATTGAGGTCCAGTTTGGCATATATTTCGCCTGAGAGCTGCGAAACATCTGCCGCGGGGGCAAGGGCGGGCGCGGCACTTTTCATTTCCGCGACTTTTTGCGCGATGACGGCATCGGGCAGAATTTTCAGGCTGGCTTCATATTTTTCGATGGCTTGTACTGTGTCACCTTTCAATTCGAGATAGGCGGCGTCGGCGCGAAGCCGACGGGCGTCGCGTAATTCTTCCGGGGTTTGGGCGCGCAGGGCGGTGAGGCCGCAGAGGCCGATCAGGCAGGCAAGGAGGGGGGCTTTGATTCTCACGGGATGTTCTCTTTTTTTGGGGGTTCGTTCAGGCTTTCCCCGGAAGGAGCGCCGGGGGAGATGGAAATGTTCGGAACAGAAGCGGGGAAGGAGTCCGAGAGGGTGATGGCCCCCCAGGCAGACTCGTCAAAAGCAGGCAGGGGGATATGGGGCGGGATCCCGCATTGGTTCCAGGAGAAGCCCCCGGGGCCCTCCAAGGTGCCATCGGTCAGCAGGATGGCCCCGCCAGTGGAGAGGGGGAAGAGATGTTGGGTGTTGCCTTTGCCAAGTGAGCGGGTCCCGATGGAGGTGGCGGCTCCGTTGCGGGTGAGGGCCGCGAGGAGAACCTCGGCGGCGCTGGCGCTGTTTTCATCCTGCAGTAAAAGCACCCGCCGGCCCACGAAGGGGCCGTCGGCGGGGCTTTTCCAAATGCGGCTGCCGTCACGTTTGTGAACGGTGAGAATCTCGCGGCCTTCCGGCAGGAAAAAGGCGGCGATGTCCACTGCGTCGTAGAGGCTTCCCCCCTGATTTCCCCGCAGATCCACAATCAGGGTATCTCCGGGGGCCACTTTCTTGACAAGCTTCCGAAATTCGCCGGGGGTGGAGGCGTTGAAGGTGTAAATGCGCAGCAGGACTTCGCCCGGCTCTTGACGAAGCACCACGGTTTTCGGACGGATCTTTTGGCGGAACAGGGTAAGCTTTCGCGCTTCGTCGCCTTGGGTTTGGACGGTCAGGCTGACGGGGCCGGGGACGGGGCCGCGGATCAAGGTGGCGCATGCTTGGGGGCTCATCCCGGTCACGTCCCGACGGTCCACGGCCAGTAGAATGTCGCCCTCGAGGATGCCGGCTCGCGCCGCTGGACTCTCGGGGTAGGGCAGGCAGCTCACGCCTGCTTTCGTGAGACGCAACTCCATGCCCACGCCTCCGTACTCCTCGCCGGGCTTGCCGAAACGTTCTTCCATTTCCTTGGCACTGAGGTACTCTGCGTGGGGATCAAGGGAGGGAAGAATCCCGCGGAGACTGCTTTCCACCAAGTCGGCGAGGGTGCGGGGTTCCACGGCATGATCCTCCACGGCGCGGAGGGCCTCGAAAAAGGTCAACATGGCCTCGTTACGGGTCCAGCTCTCCTCCCGGGCGCGAAGCGTCAGGCCCGGGGCGCAGGCGGTGAGGATAAAAAGGATGGGCAGTGACAGGGTCTGCATGGGCAGGCTAGAGGGTGGTGAGTAATGAGTAGCGTTCGAGGAGGAGGCCCACTTCTTCCCGGAGTTTTTCCAGTTCGCGCTCCCGCTCGGCCAGGCGGACCTCCGGTTTTTTTTGTTCGGCGTTCACACGGCTGCGAAGGGCACGAAGGTCGTTGGCGAGCCTGGCGCGTTCTTGCTCTTTGGCGAGGGTTTCCAGGCTGAGGGCTTCGCTCTCGTCGATCAGGGCACCCACTTGTTCTTCGATTTCCTGAAGTTGGGCGCGTTGTCGGGCGAGTTGTTCCCGCAGGGATTGCCTGCGGGCGGCGGCGCTTTGGCCCGCGCGTTCCTCATCGTCCGTTTGGCGTCGGATGTCATCCAGGTTCTGGCCGCGTTCGTCGAGACGTTGTTGGTAGCCTTGCGGGCCGGTGGACCAGTAGCCGATGAGTCCGCCTTCCCTTGGGTCGCTTGAGGTCGTGCAGGCGCTGAGGAATGTGAGAGCGCAGAATAGGTGTAGCGTTTTCATGATGGGCTCCCGGGTTCAGGCGGATGCGCGGTTGTTGAGTGCAGCCAATTGGCGGGTGTTTTCCTGAAGGAGTTCCCGTTGTGTTTCCAGGGCGGCGATTTGTGCTTCCAGCCGTTGGATGGACCCCTCGGGCGCGGAAGCTTTTTCCTCTTCCAAGACGGCGCGTTGCAGGGCAATCTCGTCGTTTAAGGCCCCGAGTTCTTGTTCGGAGGACTTGATTTGGCCGGCGAGGTGTTTGCGCATTTGCTTGAGGCGTTCGGCATGGACGGTGCGGGATTCGGCTGTGGCCGCCAAGATCTCCAGTTCCAGTTCGAGGGAGGCAATGTCATTTTGAAGTTTCTGGTTTTGGGCGAGAACGGCCTGATGTTTGGCCGAGGCCTCGGCAATGCAGGCATCGAGATAGTCCTCCTGAGAGGCAAATTCGGCTTTTCGTTGGCTCACATGCTGGCCATAGATATCGCCGGCCACGGCACCGACACCGGCGCCAATGAAGGCGCCTTCCCAGCCGCGTCCGCTTTGGTGGCCGATGATGCCCCCGATGAGGGCACCCCCGGCGGCACCGAGGCCTGCGCCCTGTTGGCGGGTTTTTTGATCGTCGGATGTGGAACAGCCCGCCAGCAAGGCGGACACGAGGAGGAGGGGAATGAGTGTTTTCATCAGCTTGTCTTTCAATGGGGTGTGGTTGGATGAATTGGAAGGTTTGGATTCGAAGGCCCGATTTAGAAGGCTTGGAGTTGTGTTTCCCACGCCTCCAGGTTGAGACGCCGGGTCTCCACATATTCGAGATACTGTTTCAGGACCAGGTTGTTGACTTGGATCTGTTCGACCAGGCCCAGCTCGATCAAGTGCTGTTCGTAGGCGGCAAAGCCTTCCCGGGCGCGCCCGGGGGCGACTTTGCCCAGCTCGCGGATGGCGAGACCGTAGAGATTTCGGGTGTTTTGAATGTTGTTGAGCAGATTTTTGTGGCGTTGTTCGTAGAGGGCCAGGTCGGCGGTTCCCCCGGTTTGTTTGCTGATTTCTATCACCCGGAGGGAGGCGGGGATTTTGCGCAGCTCCCCGCGCAAAAAGGTGGCGTTGGAGGAGGCGATGCGCGCCCAGGCGGCTGCGGAATCCCGTTCGGCTTTCAGTACCATGGCCTGCACATCGCCAAAGGAGGCGCGGAGAAGTCCTAGGGCGTTGAGGGTGTCCTCGTCGGCGCCGGCCTGAAGTCCGGCCTCCAGGCGTTCCAGGGTTTTGCGGGCGTCCTCCAGCGAATAGAGGGTGCGTTCCGCCGCGGGCGCGGTGGACTGGGCGGCGGTTCCCGGGGTGGGGGTTTCGCGGCGGTAGTCCGCCCAGCTTTCTTCCAGTGCATGAATGGTCTCGCGGCCCGCGAATACCGGGGCGGCGATTACCGGACGGAAGCCCAGTTCGGCTTGGGCCGCGGGGCTGCCGTCGGCAAGATAAAAGGCGTGTTCCGTGCGGAAGGAGGAACGTATATGGGCTTCCGGGGTGCGGAAATTTCCGCCGCGGGCCGCGAAGCCGCCGGGGCGTCCCTGGAGATATTCCAATCGGTAGGAAACGGAGGTCATTTCCGCGACGTTGCCCAGCATATCATGAATGCCCAGGGGATTGGGCCTAAGCAGCCCGATATTTTTGACGCGGTCGTGGGAGGAGCGGGGGCCTGAATACCATTCATGGCGGTTGAGATTGCGGCCGTAGGGGTGTTTGCGGTCAAAGATATCCATGGACACCTCGTTTCCGCCGCGGGCCGCAAATTCCCACTCCTCCTCGGTGGGCAGTCGTAAAAATCCGGGCGCTTCGTCCAGGGCGGGCAGCCGGTCGGAGGCGTGTTCCAGCAGCCAAAGGTTGTACCGGTGAATAAAATCCTGGACCTCGTGCCATGAAACCCGGGTTTGAGGATCCAGGCTCCCCGCCTCGCCGGGGTTCATGATCAGATTGTACTGCCGTTCCGTGACCTCGTATTTTCCGATCCAGTACATCAAATCTTTTTTACCTTCATTTTCCTTTACAAAGGATCCGCCGAGGAGCACCGCGGTGGGGTGTTCCTTGAAACCGCCCGTGGCCCGGTCGCCCATTGTGAATTCGCGGGTGGCGTAAGGTCCGTCCCCCACGCCGAGGAAGACGGGACGGAAGACCATGACGCCGCCCCCCGGCATGGGGAGGCGCAGGTCGTGCTCTGCCGGTTTGGGATCGTCAGGGTCTTGGGCCGGCGCCAGGCCGACTCCAAACAAAAGGCAGAAAAGGAGAGCGGGTTTGTGAATCATCATTCGTCCCTCAGGGCTTCGGCGGGATCAATGCGCGCCAGGCGCACCACTGCGGCGATGGCGGACAGGGCCGCGACGGCCACCACCCCGGCCAGGGCCATGGCCGTGTACTCCGCGGGCAGAAAGCAAAAGCGTTCGCCGCTTTGCAAGTGACCGGCAAACATGCGGTTGATGGTGTTGGCCAGCAGGTGGAAGAACATCAGGGCGACTCCGAAGCCTCCGGTCGCGATCAGCACGCCCTGGTAAACCGGAAAGCGGAACATACGGCTGCCGGGGAGCCCGATCAGACGCAAAACTCCCAGTTCCCTGCGCTTGCGTTCCACGGAGGCGTAGAGACTTGCGACCAGGGAGGCCACGCTTCCCGCAATTCCAACTGCGGCAACCAGCCAAAATATCAAGGTCAGGTAGCGGTCCATCTCCATAACGGAATGGATGCGCTCCGCTTCGGTATGCACGGGGATGTTTTGGGACTCCATGACCTGCCGGAGAATCGCCACGTCCTCAATGTTGCGGGTGTACATGCGGAACCCCGCGTATCCCCGGCGATACATCAGAAACACGCCCCGCTCGGAATCGTAGCGAAGCGGACGGGTTTGGGACAGACGCAGAATTCCGCCCGCGCGCTCCGGAAGAAAAAGGATGGTGTCCGAAAGCTCATGGGTCCCCGCCACGCGGAGCGGGAAGCGCAGGGTGCCGTTGTCGTTGACGAGCTCCATTTCCAGCACTGCGCCCTGTTTCGCGATCCCCCGGGGGAGCACGGCGGGGACGGAGTTGTCTTCGCCGCCCTCCAGCAGGGCGGGGGAGGGGAGAACCCCAAGCGCGGCGGCCTCGGAGGGTAGAATGTGGATTTCCAGCTCGGCGCCGACTTCTGGCAGGCCGGCCTTCATGGGGTTGACGAACGGCAGCAGGACGGCATTCTGGCCGCGGAGCTGCGTGCGCACCGCGTTGAGGTTTTCCATGCCCGCGGGCCGGATTTGCGTGGAGAGGGAGAAAAGCGCGGCTTCTCTTTGCAGGGGATATCCCAGCAGCGTCTCCGCCTCGGCCGCAGTCAGGTCGCGGGACCGGGTAAAGCCGCTGTTGGCCCGCAAGCGCTGCTGGAGCAGAACGGTCATGGGTTCCGCCGTGGCCACTACCACGCCGTCGAACAAGGGGTAGGCTTCGGGCTGGGATCCGGACCAGCCCAACTCCGGCACGGCCTGGCCATCGCGATAGGCTTCAACCTGTTCGATCAGGGCCAAAGGGACGTAGACGAGCCGCTGGGCGCCGGCGCGCAAACTCGTGATCCCTTGCACGCGCAGCTCCACGGACGCTCGTTCCCGACGATTGCCCACCACCCGGGTGACATCCACCACCAGCACATCCCCGGGCGCCGCGCTCAGGGATTCTGCGGCCAGGGCGCTCAAGACGGCCTCCTCTCCGCCGGGGATGGGGGCTTCGTTTTCCAGGAGCAGGGCATCCCCCGGCCCGGTGGGAACCAGATCCAGGTCTGCGGTTCCGTCCTTGCCCGCGATGCGGGCGGTCACGGAGGCGGAAATCTGGCGGGTCATGGGGATCAGAAAGGCCACGTCGGGACGGTCCCCCATTTCCGCAAACCAATCCCGGGTGAAGGTCAGGCTGGCCATGGGGCGGATTTCGCGGTTTTTGGGATCCTCCACCAAACGCATGCGCAGGGTTTCGATGGTGCCGTGCTTGAGGCCGAACAGCAGGAGCAGAGGGGCGATCACCGCGGAAATTGCGAGCACGAGACAAAAGGTGAGGATCCATTCATGACGCAAGTCCGCCAAGGCGAGGCGAAGGATCAGGGCGGGCTGCATGGGGCGGGAGGCGCGGCTCATGGCCTGTCCTCCGTGCAGACGGAAATGGTATGATGGGTTTCGGGACGGCTGATGGTGAATGCATAACTTCGGTCCATCATATCGCGCACCAGATCCACGTCATGGGTGACCATCAGGAGGGTCACGCCCATCATGCGGGTCAGATCCTTGAAGGTGTTGCAGATTTCCCGCGCGGTCAGTTTGTCCACGGCGGCGGTGGGTTCATCGGCCAGGACGATGGGGGGTTGGTGGGAGAGGGCGCGGGCGATGGCCGCGCGCTGGCGTTGGCCGCCGGACAGATACTGTGGCTTTTTGTGGAGTTGGGCGGAGATTTTCAGGCGGTCGCACAACGCCATGGCTGCGGGATGGCGGTCATGGCGGCCATTGATCTTGCAGGGGAGCAGCACGTTGTCGCGCACGGTGAGAAAGGGCAGGAGCCCGCCGGTTTGGAGGACATAGCCCAGTTCGGAGCGACGAAGGGCGGCGAGCTTGCCGGAGGACATCCCCAGAATGGCGTGTTCGCGGCCGGAGCCGGAGCGCAGGAGGAAACGGTCCCCGGACGTGGGGCTGAGAACGAGCCCCAGCATGTCCAGCAAGGTGCTTTTCCCGCAACCGCTTTCTCCCGCGATGACCACAAACTCCCCGGCATCCACCCGGAGGGAGGGGACACGGAGTTCAAAGACCTGGTCACCTTTCTCGCGGCATTTGACGACATTTTCCAGTTCCAAGACCGGCGGCGGGCTTTCGGACTCGGCTTGGGGGCTGGAGGGGGAGGATGGCATGGGGAGCCTCTTCAGGGAAGCATTTCCAGGCTGAGGGGGTGAACATGTTCGTCCGGATCGTCTCCGGGGTTCAGGCGGACCCATACCCCCGGTTCGTCGTGCAGGGCACCGTAGTAACTGATTTTGGCGTCCAGATCGTTGAGGAATTCGTCCTGCTGGTCCTGAGACCAGGCGCGCCAGTCGTCATTGCTCATGGCCATGATGCGGCTGTTGTAGGGGAGCCCGACCAGAAAGTCCGGTATTAGCCCGGTTTCCGAGAGGGTGCGGGCGTTGCGGATTTGTTCCGGGGTGACGGAGAGGGTCGCGGAGGTGGCCTGAAGGGAATCAAAGAAGGTTTCATTGGCGATCTGTCCGCGGCGGCCCGCCACCATCAGTTCCTGAAGAACGGTGCGCAGGGAATCGAGCTGATTTTTGTTCACCAGCACCCGAACCTCCAGAGAGGGAATGGCGGGATCGCGCAGGTCTTTGTCCACCACCCAGGCGGTAATGTCGCGGGGGGCTTGCACGTTTTCCACTTTGCCGATCCAGTCCACGAGGGCGGCCCGCACCATTTGCGAGGTGACCGCATCGGCCTCGCGGGCGGCCTCCTCCGCGGTTTTGCGGTTCACATCCAAGGTGATCTCCAAGTCGTCCGGGCTTTGTGTCCGGGTGACTGCGGCGAGATTTCCCTCTGCTCGGGCCGATTCCAGGACGGACTCGAAGACCTTGAGCATGGAGTCGGAGAGAGCGGCGAACGCGGCTTCGTCATGGGCGGCGACCGCAAGATAGGAAGATCCCCCGTCCGCGGAAACACCCCGGTTTTCGGCAAGTCTGGCAAACTGCTGTTCGGTCAGTTCATGGTATGGCAATACGCGGGGGTCCCGCATTTCCTTGATGTGAACGGATTGAATAAAAATCCGGGCGTCGTTGGCAAACTGGCGCAGTTCCGCTGCGCCTTTTCCGGAGGCATTCCATCGGTGCCCCGTTGGATGGGAGGGGGCATCACCGATGAGGATGATAAACTTGAGGGAGTCGGGCGACCAGGCGGTTTCTGTCAGGGCTTTGTCAATCCCGGAGAACACATCCTCGGGATAGCCCTGGCTGCCGACTTTGGCTTCTTCGACCTGTTCAAGAATTCCGACAAAATCGGAGGCGGCCACCAGTTCCGAGGTGAAATTTTTGGTGAGGTACTCGATGCCGGGAATATCGAGGGAATCGCGGAAGGCCCATAGGCCAAAACGGACGTTATCGGCAACGTCGGGATTGTTGGCAATGCGTTCGGCCACGCGCTGGATGGCGGAACGGGTTCCGTCGATGTAAGGCTGCATGCTGGCGGTGGTGTCGATCACATAAACCACCTCCACTTGCAAGTCTTTCAATTTTTCGGACGGGGCGTCGCTGCCGGTTACAGCACTTTTGACGAAATTTTCATCCTGAAGGGTGGTGGACCCGCGTCCTCCGGCGGCGGTGGTGGCTGCGGCGAGGCGAAGCAGGCGGCCTTCGCGACCCTCCATCTCCACGGGCTCGTGGTTCAGAATGGGTAGGAGGTAGAATTGTTCTTCGATGAACATGAAGACCGGGCGCTTGGGTTCTACCGAGACCAGGGGGAAATCTTCCGGGATATCCCCTGAGTCCAGTGTTTCCAACAGTGCTTCGACCTGACCGTCCCGATCGGGAGCGGCCACTAATGCCATGAGGGGGGCCTTGCGCCCGAACATCATGACCGGGTCTCGACCGTCGGGGTGGGTGTAGGCCAGGCACATGGCTTGGTGCCATTCCATCACATCGGCGGCTTGCATCCATCCCGCGATGTCGCCGCGGGTGCTGTCTCCGACTTCGTACCAGCCTTCCGCTTCGCCAAAGTCAGTCACAGGAGGTCGGGTGTACACATAAAACGGTTGAAACGCGGGGACATTCTCCCGCAAGAGAGCGGCATCCACAGAGGGTTCGGCCCGTACACTGGAAAACGGACGGGTAAGAACACGCAGGGGGAGGGTTTTACCGGGAACAAGAACCGGGACCCGGGGGGTGGCGGGTTCTTGTGCGCTTATGGGAAGCGTTACCGCGAAAAAAGCGGCGAGGGCCGTCAGGATTAAACGAGCATTTTGTTTCATGTCATTCCCTTTTGAACATTCTGGTTTGGGGCGAAGAAAATGTGACACGTTCATCAAAAGTTTTCCGGGATGAATGTAATTGTTATGTCCTATGAGTAATATAGGGGAGGTGGCGCAGTGAAAGCAACACAAAAAAAGTTTTTTCTACAAAAAGTATGCTTGGGGTTTGGGATATTTTCAGTCCGGACTTGGAGGGGTATGGGTTGGGTGCACGAAGAATGCGCCATGGCCTGAGCCGTGTCGCACCTGCAGATAATAGGTTCCCGGCTGCAGGCCTGCGGAGACGGCGCGGGAATTTTTCGTGCCGCCTGTATCCCGGCCGAGTATGCGCTTCCCGTCTGTCTCGTAGAGGTAAAGCACGAAATTGCCGAGGGAATCCTCCCCGTGAACCTCCACCCGCAAATCACCGGGGCTTTCGAGGGTCATGGAGAACCAATCCACCAGGTCCGATCCTTTCACATTGCCATAGCCGAGCAGCCCGACGGTCTTTTGATTCAAAGGAATGGCCCGAGCATCTTCGAGGGTGTCGTTCGGCGGCAACTCCCAGACCTCGGCATGGGCGGAAGGCGTAAATTGTGGATGGATTTGGTAGGCGCCATGGCCCCTGAGTTGTCTGACCGGAGCATAGTACGTTCCCGGGGCAAGACCCGCACGGGCGACACTCCGGGAATTTTTCGTGCCGCCTGTGTCCCTGCCCAGTTCGCGCCGTCCATCCATATCATACAGGAAGAGGTTCAGGTGGGTGAGGCTCTCCTCCCCCTCGACATTTACCAGCAGATCGCCGGGGGCCTCCAGTTCGATCGCGTGCCAATCGATACGGTCATAAGTGACACCATCCCCATATCCCAAAAGACCGGAGGTCTTACTTCCGTGGGCAATGGGGTGTGCCTCCTCAAAGCTGTCGTTGGGCTCAGGGTCTGAGGCCTTGGCCTGGGGGTCAAGCCGGGCCTCGATCACGTAAGGGCCGTCTCCACTTCTGCGGTTCAGGCGCACAAAATAGTCTCCGGGGGCAAGACCCGTCCGCGAGACCGCGTTCGAGGGGGTGTTGTTGGGTCGTGCGTTTGCAATCACCCGTTGATCCGTAAGGATGTCCAACCCAAAATTTAACACGTCATAGCCCTCGGCTTTCACGTTCAAATCGCCATAAGCGGGAAGGGTTACGCGGTACCAATCGGCGGCGGTGCCTTCGGACAGATATGCCCTGTAGGGTTCGGTCAGGGAAAGCACCGGAGCCAGCCTGCCGGGATCAAGGCTTTTGATTTTGGCCTCGATTTCCTCATCCGGCAAAAACTCGAGGCTTTTCAAATAAGCCTCCAGGGCCAAATTCTGTTCACCTCTGGCTTCCTGCCAGGCGGCTTCGGCACGAAGACGCCGTGCCCGGGCCAAATTTTCCGGGGAAACTTCGGGAGGGGAGGTCTCCGGCTTCTCTTCGTACAGGGCTTGCACGTGAAAGCGAACTTCCATGGGCGCCGCGCTTTGTTCGGTGTGGCCATTGGAGACTTCAAGCCGGAGGTAGACCGGGCCGGCGTACTCCTTTTTTTGCTTGTCCCGGTAGGGTGCTTCCCGCCAGTATTCCCACTGCCCTCCACGCCAGTAGTACGCGGTCAGGATGCGGTCTTCGCGCTTGAGCCGCAACCTGCCCGCGGGTTCCGAAATCACGCCGGAAACGGCGGAAAAACCGGTCCGTGCCGAAAATTCCGGCCTGGATTGAATGAATAGACCATAGCGTTGACCCGTATTGCCCATCTCGCAGCCAACGGCAAGCCCATTCTCCCCGGGGTAAACGGCGGCAAGCGACCAACGGCGGATTTCCCCGGGATTTGCCTCACCGGGTTCGGTGTCGAAGCGGGCTTCGACATCAAAATCTCCCGCCAACATTCGTCCCGAGAAGGCGCGGGCCGAGCCCGGAGCCGTCCCGTCCAATACCAGCCGCACGGAACCATCCTCCTCCAACGAGGCTCGCCCGTTCTGCGCGGTGACACTCCAGGCCGGCGGGGAAATCTCACCGGAGGGCGCGGTGACGAGCCGGACCTTGTCGAGCTGAAACAGGGCGGGAGTCTGCGCGCGCGGGGTGTTCACAAAGGCCCAACCCACCCAAATCGTTTCCGGGAGATCGGCCTGCGGCAAAGCGGCCAAGTGCCAATTGTCTCCGTCCAGACTCCAATAGATCGCAAATTGGCCGTCCAAACGGGCCACAAAAACCCGTACCGGACCGTCGCCCGCCCCGGGCCAATCGGCATGTCGGGACTGGTTGAGCGCGGGAACCCGGATCACGCCGCCCCCGGTTCTGGCCAGGAGATAAGGGCCGAGCCAGTAATGCTGCCCGGCATCATTCCCCGCCGTTCGCGGGAACTGGCCGTGCCGCGAACCCGCGAAGGAACCCGGGGACCTGGCGATAAACTGCAAACCGGCCCACTCCGCGCCATCCCCCTCCAGCTTGACCTCCGCTTCCAGGATAAAATCACCGGTCACCTTGTGCATGAGGCGCGGAGCTGTGTTGCCTGAATCATCCAGACGGCTGTTGGCCGGTACGCTGAGACGAAGGCTTCCCTCGGTGGGCGTTTCAATTTCCAGGGGCCGGGAAGCGCTTCGCAAAGGAGGATCGGCAAGCCACCATCCCCCCGGCACGGAATTGTTCGCAAATCGAGAGTCTTTTTCACCATACTCTTCCGAATCCGGCATCCAATACTCCCGAAGCAGCGGGAATCCGTCTGCGGAAAGAGCCGGACCCAGCGAATTCAGGTCCAAGGGCTGCAGTTCGCGGGTTCCGGCATGGAAGCGTTGGCCCGCTTCCACCAGGACCGGCGCTTCTCCCTCGGTGTTGATTTCGACCGCGCCCTCCACCACATCCACTCCCGAAGCCGACACAATAAAATCGGTGCCGCGCGGGCGAATCAGGTTTTTGCCATCGGGTGACACCACCTCCAAACTGCCAAAGGCCGCCCCTTTTCGCGCAAAACGTCCGGACCCTTTGAGCACGGTGACCCGCACGCTGTCCTCGGGGGTCATTTCCACCCGCACCTCACTGCCCGCGCGCAGGGTCACCAAAGTCCCGTCCCACAAGGCCACGGTGGCATCCTGACGCCCGACCTGAATGAGGTCCCCCGAAGCGATTTTGGCCCCCGCTTCCGCGGTTTCCTGGAGGGAAGGCTCCAACAACGTGATGGATCCCGTATAGCTTTGGGCGTGTTCCGCGTAGCCCCCGGCCTGGCCATGGCTGGTGGCCATACCAAAACGCACCGTGATCTGCCCCGGACGGTCGATCACAAAGTCCCGGGAGCCCTCCCCGCTGGCCTTGTTTCGGGCGCTGTTCCGGATGCGCGCCACTCCGCCTCCGCCTGTATTTCCCGGAGAGGAAAAGGAAACCGACATCCCGGTATTATAGTTTCCGGCGGTCATGCTGGCGGGGATGTCGGGCGAATAAGAAAGGTGCGCCCGATACTTGCCCGGGCGCACGGCAAACGGCCCGACTTCTTTGGGCTTGTTGGGTGGATTTTCTTCGGTACGCCAGCCGCCATAGGCTTTGGCCCAACTCCCGGAGGAGCTCATCACTTGGGTTCCCTCCCGCAAAGCATCCTCCGGGACATTGGCGGAGTCCCGGACGATTCTTACCCCGCCGGCATCCACAATCTCCGCGACCGACATGGGCTCCATCCCCCGGAGGTCTTCCGGCCCCGCTTCTTCCCCCTCCCCGAATTCTCCGGGAAATGTCTCATCTTCTTCGGCCGCCTCTCGCTCCCGCCTGGCGCGACGATCCTGAAGCACGGCCACGAGCCTGCGGAAGTCGGAAACATCTCCGTCATCCAAAAGAGCGGCGGTCGCCCGGCGGGCCCCCACGGGCGAAGCGCCCAGAGCCTCCAGATAGGCGATCATCTCCTCCCGGCTCAGGGCGGTTTGGTTGGCGGTACGCTTACGTTCTTGGTAGATGTCGATCAGCAGACGCGGGTCGCGCTCCCAGACCAACTCTTTCAGAACCCCGGACTCTGTGAGCCCCACCAAAATTTCTCCGGTATCCACTACCGCGTCCTTGGCAAATTCCCCGGCACGTTTCCCGGCCTCGACAATTCCCTCCCCGATGCCCAGCAGCCGCTCGAATGCGGTGTCATCCTGATCCCAGGCGCTCACCCCCTCCAAACCCCCGCGCTCGGGATGGGGATCCACAATGCCCGCAGCCTTCAACTCCCGGGCCTTGGCCCGAAACGGTTCCAAATCCCCACGGTAAAAGGAGTTGGAAATGCGCCGAGCTTCCTCTCGATCCACTCCCATACGGCGGAGTTTGACTTCTATCGCCTGATGCAGCACCCGCTCCACGCCCTGAAGATATGCGTCGTGCTCCACCTGCAGGTGCTCAAAATCCCCGAGTTTCTCGGCCGTGGTGATGGAGCCTCCCGACAGCCCGTCCGCATAACCCGTCGCTTTTTGAGCCAAAACAGCCGCCGGGTCCTCCGCCGTGAGAATTTCTTTGATGTCCGCGGCCACATTGAGAATCGCCACGGCTTTCAGCGTGGTGCCCACCGCCTCCAGCGCCTTTTGGGTAAGGGTTTGGGTGGCCGAGGGCCGAATTGGACGCTGGTATTGGCGGGCCTGTTTCGCCACGTCACTGGTGAAGGCCCTGCCGGCGGTCCGCTCCAGGTTTTGGAGAATCTCACCTTGTTGCGCCGGGGGCAGGCGCGCCATGGTCCGCGCGATGCTGTCCCGGGCCGCCGCCGCTTGCCCGGGGTTCGCGGCGGCGATTCTCGACATCGTGTCCGCATGGGCCATCACCGCCTTGCGCGTAAGCTGATCGCTCAGGCCCGCGGTTTTTGCCGTGGCCATGTCCACGGCACTGACTTTCCGGCGGCCCACGGGCGCGGGATCGTCTGGTAATGTCCGCCGGGGGCCGGCCGCCCGCCGGGCCGCCCGGTCCAAATCGGTTTCCGGGCCGCGGGAAACGTCCACATGGTTTTGCCGGGCCACGGTGTCGGTCACCGTGTTGATTCGGTCGATATACTTGGCCCCGTTTTGTTGGAAGATGCTCGCCTGATCCCGAAGATGGGCGATCTGCGACTTTTGTGCCGCGGTTGCTTGCGGCCCATACTGCCTCTCCAAGGCATTCGCATGATGGTTCAACTGGTCTGCGGCGCGAAAATGACGGTCCGCATGGAACTGCTGTTGCGAAACATAGCGTCCGGCGTCATTCACCGAAATACGAGTCGGACCATTGGGATCCCGCATTTGGTACTCCACCCGCACCGCCGCGGGATCGGTGTAGGCCGCGCCTCCCCGCGCGTTGATCTGGTTGGATTGACTCACAAACGTATCCCGGGTGGTGTGATCCGGGTGGGGCATGAAATCCGTATTCGCGTCAATTCGTCCCGCGGGAGGCGTCTGACCCATGCTGCGCAGAATTTTTTTCAGATGCTTCTGGTGGGCCGCGTCCAGGGCGTCGAGTTGCTGCTTGCTGATCAGCTTTCCGTCAGGGCCCCGGTACACAATCAAATCCGTGTCCGTTCCCGGATTAAAACTCGCTTGACCGGGTTTACGGGGTTGAACCCGGATGGATACCCCGACCTCTTTGGCCGCACGACGGGCCGCGATCTGATTGGCGCGGCTGAAATAATCTTGAGAACTGTTGTAGTAAGAATGGTTGAGGCCCGGATTGCCCGGCGCAAGCCCCCCCGACCTGCCCAGCGTGTTCAGCCGGGCATTGTTGTTGATGACCACCGACTTGTCGGAAAGACTGGCCGTGCCCTCATGAACCCGCCGGGCCGCGTCAATAATCCGCGCATCGGACGCCTCCTGAGCCAAAAGGTTGACTGAGAACAGGAAAAGTACGGCCAAGAGACCGCCATAAGTAAAACGAATCAAACGCAATGAATTTAGCATGAGTAAACCTCTGCGATAAGCTGTTAAGTCTATAATACCTATAGACAAAGCGATAAATCAAGCTTGTTTTGCAAAGAAAATGCAAAAAAAAGAAAAAATTGAAAAAAACGAAATATTGCATTGACAAACTGTTACAGGCTTTAATACCATAGGATTAAAGTATAGATAAACAATCTTATGCCTATTCGACCTTGTTCTTGAACCTCATTCGGGAGAAGCGCATGAAAACAAAAGCCCACTTCACACTGAATCGCTTGATGAGGCTGAGCCTGCTTTCTTTTTTATCCGCTGGCATACTTTCTGCGAATCCCGTGGGGGATTACAGATTTCAGGACAGTCTTGAAAACTCGTTAGGCCCGGAATCCCCCCTCGCCAACATTGGTTCCGGGAACGAATTTGCGAATGAAAATGTGCTGGGTCGCCATCGGCGTGTGCTGAAATTCCCCGCAGGTGGCGGGGTGCTTTTGGACAACCTGTCCGACCTGCTGGCAAGTAGTGGAACCTATACGGTAGCCATCTTATTTCGATTAGATACAGTCTCATCCTACCGTAAAATTCTGGACTTCAAAAACCGCAGTCTTGATTCAGGATTCTATTGCAGGAGCGGTAACGCCAATTTCTATGCGCCCTATCATGAAGGCGACGGTTCCCCGATCACTGCCGGAGATTTTGTGACCGTGGTGCTTGCCCGCGACGCGGCTGACAATGTTGTCCGCGCGTATGTGAATGGAGAGGAGCAGTTCTCTTTCATAGACAGCGATTTCCGTGCGGTCGTGGACGGAAACGACCGCTGGATATTTTTCCAGGACGACACTCCGACCGGCGGGAGCGAGGCCTCATCTGGCGCGGTGGCGCGAATCCTAATTTTCGACCGGGCACTTTCCGCCCAAGATATCGAGGAGCTTGACCTTTCCGTGACAGGTGGCGATGGTAGTATTGAAAACCCTTACTTTGTCACGACGATAGAGGATTTTCTGCGCGTGGGATCCGGGGAGAGCACTGAGGATTCAGAAGGCGCCTGGGACATGGACAAACACTACCGACAAATGGCTGATATTGACTTCGGCGGAATGTCGCTTGCACCAGTGGGTCATCAAAGTGGCGATGGTTTTATTTCGTTTCAAGGCACCTATGATGGGAATCATTATTCACTCATAAATTTCAACATGACATTTCCCAATGACAGACACATCGGATTCTTTGCAAGCTTAGACTCCGGCGAGGTGCGGAATGTCAACATCAAATGGGCAACGATCATCGGGGGCGTATCTGTAGGCGGGATTGTAGGCAGGGCGCCTTCCGGCCATATTGTGAATTGCCGTGTCATGAAAAGCCACATAGAGGCGAAAGGGGCGGTGGTGGGTGGGATCATGGGAAGTGGTGATTCTGCGTATGCAAGTCATGACACATTCATCGAAAATTGTGCGAGTCGTAAAAATGTGATCATTGGAACACATTATACAGGGGGTATTGCAGGTGCCGCCGCAAGAACCACAATCCGAAATTGTTTTTCTACAAGCTCTGTTGCCGCAACGGCGATCCATAGTCACCCGAATATGGGAGCCGGAAGTTTTTGCGGAGGGATTGCCGGACATAATGCATGGAATGGACAAATCTATAATAGTTATTCTGCCGGGCCCTTGTCGGCCGCCGATGGAAATCCTGCGGGAATCTCGGGATTTTACAGATGGTATGGCGCGTTGGTCAGTGGTTCCTATTGGGATACGGAGACGACCGGGACCGCCTATACGCACGGCTCCGGCGAAGGACGAACGACGGCACAAATGATGCGGCAATCCACGTTCAGTGGGTGGGATTTCTCGGATATTTGGCAAATGGATGAAGACGAATCGTTTCCGTATTTTCAATCCCCTTTGGTGGCCCCTCGGCCTTCCCCCGCTCCCCCGTTCACATTTGCGCTTGGCGGTGCCTTTACCGTGGCCGAAGGGAACATGTATGCGGGCGCGGTGACTGCAACCGGTGGTGACGGCAGCCCCCCAACTTTTTCCATGCTGACCGGACCAGAACGGGGTGACTTGACCTTGAACGCCGACGGCAGCTTTAACTATCAAGCGCATCGTCAGCCGACATTGGGTTTTGTGGGTACGGACAGCTTCACCTTTGTGGCCAATGACGGACAGGAGGATTCCAACGTTGCCACCGTGTCGATCACCATTACCCCGGTGAATTCCGCACCGGTAGCTCAGGACGCCGATTTCACGGTGGCCGTGGACGAGACGCTTTCCGACGCAGTCACCGCCACCGACGAGGATGGAGACGCATTGCAGTTCGCGTTGAGAAACGCGCCACAACACGGCGAGATCAGCTTTGCCGCAAACGGAGAATTCACCTACACCCCAAACACCGGCTTCTCGGGTGTCGACAGCTTTACGTTCATTGCCAACGATTTGCTCGTGGATTCGAACACCGCCACCGTGACCATCACGGTGCTTCCCCAAACCCCCCAGAGGGTGCTGACCTTCGAAGGTCTGGCGGACAATGAGCCGGTCAAAAACTTTTACAACGGTGGGCTGGGCGGATCCGGCAGCGGGCCCGGTCCCGATTACGGGGTCTATTTCTCCGGCAACGGACTGGCGTTGACAACCGGAAATTACAGCAACCCGCCATCCGAGCCCACGATTTTGTTTTTTCTCACGGGTGATGCCACCACGATGAACGTCCCCGCGGGTTTTCATACGGGCTTCTCCTTTTTTTACGCCAGTTCGGAAGCCGTGCAAATCCGGGTGTACGACGGTCTGGACGCCACGGGAAATGAGCTGGCCACCCTTGATTTACCCGCAACGCCGAATTGGTACAACAATTGGGTTCCAACGGGCGTGTCCTTTGATGGAATCGCCCGATCGGTTGATTTTGCCGGGGCTGCAAATTTATGCGGCTTTGACAACATAACCCTTGGAAGCGAAGCGCCGGGTGACCTGGAGCTGGCCGCGCCCGAACAGTTGTCGCCGGTGGACATCCCCCCCACCGGCATGGTGGCCCGCTGGCGGCCGGTGCCGGGGGCGGTCCGGTATCGGATCGACGTGGGCCTGGACGAAGATTTCAACCAGTATTTGGACGGCCACGAAAAGCTGGATGTCGCACAAACCACCCACTACCAGCTTTCGGCGCTGGAACCTGGCTCTTGGTACGCCATCCGTATCTTCGCGGAGGACGCCTCCGGCCTCAGCCTGCCCTCCAACACCGTTTGGGTGCCCACGGGCGACAACATTCCCTACCCGAAACGCTTCCCGCCGGACGGTCCCGTTTCGTTGGGCGCGCTGTTGCATTTTCACCTTCCGCACCGCTTCCACGGCGCTGGCATGGCATATGATACCGAATCCAGTGACGAACAGGTGGTGGCCGCTTCCGTGGACGCGGAAGGAAACCTCCGTCTGGAAATGCTATCGCCCGGAGAAGCGCAGATCGTCATCACCGCCACCGACCTCGCGACCGGCTACACCGCCACGCACAGGCTGACCATTGAGGTGGTGGACGACCAACCCGCGGTCGAGAGCAACACCTTCGCCGAACGGGAACCCTGGAACATGCGCTTCACCCAAACCGTGGAGATCCGGAACACCTCTGGTCGGAACGCGCTGGGCGTGCGGGTATTGTTTTCCAATCTCGCGGACGGCATGACGGTTGAGAATCAAACCGGCCTCAATGAGGAAGGACGGCCCATTTTGGACGTGGAGACCTTCTTCCCGGACGGGGATTTGCTCAGCTTCAACATCGTTTACCTCTCCACCATGGTTTCCCCCGAAGACGCGCCGCCCCTCTTGGAATTCGAGTATATTCTCAGGGATCCTCCGCAGCCGTTGCCCGAAGGGGGCGTGATGATCACCCGTCAAATTCTTTTGGATGACGGGACGGGGCGGGTGGTGATGGAGTTCGAGAGCACGCCGGGAGCGCTGTACGCGGTCGAGTACATGAACAATTTTCCCAACGGAACTTGGATCCAGGTGCCGCTGCGTTTGCGCGCGGGTGCCAACCGCACCCAGTGGATTGATCCCGGTCCCCCGGCAACGCGGCCCATGGAAGGGGTTCGGGTGTATCGCGTGAAACAAATCTTCGAAGGAGAAAAATAATGAAAACCTTTCACATCGTCTGTCTGATCGTTGGCTTGTTTGCGCTGAACCCCGTGCGCGGGGAGTGGTATTTCGAAATCGGACCCTTTTACCGCGGCGGCATGGACGTGGAGGTAAAGGGAGGCTCCAGGGCCGCGGAAACCGGGGCGCAAATCGCCCGTCCCGGCACCCGCGGCACCGCCCCCCGGGTTTCCAGGGCACGTGACGACGGGGCCGCGCAAATTTTCCGGCAATTCGATGATGGCTTTGTCGGTCCCTCCGGCACGCCGCTTTTTTTCTCTCAGGGTCAAACACAGTTCTTCGGGTTTCAAAACGACGCCCAGCACGATGCCGGGGCCGGAACGCTGACCTTTACCCGAACCCACAACGGAACCCTTGAGACAACCCAAACCACCACGCGCCTGACCTCTAGCGGGGGAAGCTGGAAAGACAGCGGGGATCTGGAGGGCCTTGGGCTGCTGGCCCGCGCGGGGTTTTTGGTTTTAGAGGAAGATTCGTGGGATCTCAGCGCCCAACTTCAGCTTGGCTGGTTGGGTGGATTGGACCGCTCCCTCCGCACCCGCAACGCTTTTCAGCAGGAAATGCGGAGCACCGTCAGGGTCTTTGGGCAAAGCGCGTCCACAGAATTTGTGTACGACACCTTCCACAATCCATTCTTCCCCTCCGGGCCCTATGCAATGAACGATCCCACGGGAGTCGGTCCGTTGATTTCCGACACGCCCCTTGCCGTTCGCGCCACGGGGGATTCCGAGGCCACAAGCAGCCGCGTCACCGGAAGCCACCAGGTCGTGGCACACAGCCGGGTGGAATTGCAAACGGAGGCCGACTTGTTCGTCCTGGGGATGGGGCCGCGTTTCCACGCGGACGTCTCCGATGAACTTTCCCTGTTTGTTCAAGGGGGTGGCTCCCTGAATCTTCTCGACACCCGCTTGCGGCGGCAGGAAACCTTCGAAACCGAATCCGGTCAATTGATTGGCCAATGGCGTGACAGATCGGACGAGCAAAAATGGCTGTGGGGCGCTTCGCTCTCAATTGGGGTACTGTGGGCACTGAACGATCAAATGACCCTCAGTGCCGCGGGCGGATATGAATGGGTGGAAAGGACAACCCTTTCCATCGGACCCGACCAGGTTAAATATGATCTGGGGGGCTATCAGATTGAGTTGACGCTCGGGTGGGTCTTTGGAGGCCCACCCGAATAAATCATCCGAATACGTCATGAATACCGACAACATCAATCTCAACATGAGTTGAAAAGGAGTAGGTGAAATGAACATCAAACCTCTCTTTTTCTCATACTTGGCCACGGGATGGCTCTTGGCGTTCGGACCGGTTTCGCTCGGCCAAAGTCCCGATGAACTTCAGTCCGCCCGCCGACTCCGGGCCGAGGCCGCTTATCTGGAGATGAAAGGCGACGTAGAGGAGGCTTTGAAAACATATGAGGCCAGTCTAAACGTTATCGACGATCCCGCCATTGTTGAAAAGATCACAGAACTGCGTGCGCAGTTGGTTGGCAAGGGGAATCCAGAAGAAGCACCCGGCCCGTCAACCGCACCCGAAAACATCATCCTCCCCTGGCAACAGGAGGGGGGGGCCGCCCCGGAGGAACCGGGGATTCCGCCGGGGTTCACCGAAGAGCCTCCCACGCCGCCGGCAGCGGCGGAACCCGTGCGTTTGCCGTGGGAGAAGGAGCAAACGGCCTCTCCAAACCTCCTGGAAGAACCCGAGGTTGTGGAGCCGAAAACTCCAGCGTTGGAATCGACTCATCCCAAACCGGCGGAACGTTTACCGTGGGAAGACCCCCCGGATGCCGCACCCGCCTCTGAAACGGATAAACAGATCAAACGCGCGGACGGCGGGGACATAGAGGCCATGATTGCTTTGGTAGAGCGAATGATGGAGGGAGAACCCATGCCATTCGAAAACGCCAAAGCTGTGCAATGGGTTGGAGATGCGGCGAAAGCCGGAGCCGCCGAGGCGCAAATGATATTGGGCATGTTCTATTTCGAAGGCTTGTTGGGCCTGCCGGAAGATTCAGGGCAGGCCTTTCATTGGTTGCGGTTGTCAGCCGAACAAGGTTTTGAAGAGGCTCAGGCGATTTTGGGTGCTCTGTATCTGATGGAGTCGGACCGTCAGGATTTTGACATGGCGCATGACTGGTTGAACCGGGCCGCGAATCAGGGAAATGCATATGGACAGTATTTTCTGGGGCTGCAGTATTCGGAAGGTTTGGGCGTTCCGCAAAATCCCGGGGAAGCGGTGCGGCTGTGGCGGTTGGCGGCAGAACAGGGGGATGAATCTGCGGCATTTGAACTGGGCGTCGCGTATGAGAACGGTCGCGGGGTGGCTCCCTCCCCGGATCTTGCGCGGCAATGGTATCGAAAAGCGTTGGAAGGGGGACATCCCGAAGCCGCGGAGTCTCTGGAAAAAATGAAGGCTTCGAATGGGGCGCCGCGAACGGCACAACCCGCAGAAAATCTGTCCGTGGATGAATTTTTGGAGGATGTGGACGAAGTCATACAGGAATTCGAGCAACTGGGCAGAGAACTCAAAAACATCTTCAATGAATAAAGAGAATGCTCATGAATCAGCTCTCCCAAAAAATCGTCCGGGCGAAACAAATTCTCCTCTGTGGAATACTGCTGGCCATAAGTTTGTCCCCCCTGAACCTGCTTGCACAGGAGTCGGACGAAGCCATCTGGCGGGCAGCCACAAATCTCCAGAATAATCCGCACAATCAGGCGATTGTATTGAAAAACATCAACCGCCTGCACACCCTGCGGGGGATGGCCGCCCGGAATAACGGTCATCTGGACGGGATCGGCAGCTTCTCGAACATGCAATACCAGGAGGCGATGTTCTGGCATCAGAGCGAAAACCTTCTGATCGCCCGCAAGGCGGTTCGCGGTCTGGGGGCCTATCAGTTGGACATGCAGCGGGTGGCGCCGGATGCCGGGGAATGGCGCATCGGATCGGACACCGATTTCCTGATCAGGCGCAGAGACGGCAAACCGGTCACACTTGAGGACATTCAAAAGGTCGAGCGGGCCTATCGACAGACTGTCGGGAATGAGGTGCGTCGACGCGGTGGGGGCGCGGTGCGGATGAGTGCGGGTGTTTTTGACACGGGGACGGACTTCATGGTGGCCCACGACGCCACCACCCCCGAGGAATTCTCCCGGATTGCCACCTATTTCCAAGGAAAAGGCGCGGACACCTACAAACGCATCGAAGCCGCGCGTGTGGAGGCCCGTTACCGGTCCGGCCAGAAGATTGATGTGCTGGATGCGGGTTCGTACGTGACCGAGATGGTCGAGCAGGCCGAGCGGAAACAGCGCAAACTGAGGGAACTCAGCCGCAGAATGGGCAAAGAAAGCGAGGCGCAGCGGAAACGCACCCGGGCGGAAATCCGCCAGTTGGAAATTGAACGGAACAAATACATCCAGCGAATCAACAAAGTGAATCAACGGCTGGCCTCACAGACGGGGGCCAAGCTCGAGTCAACCGTCTACGTTCCCACTGTGGGCGAATCGTATGATGTGACCCCCCTGGGCACCCAGGCCACAAGCGACTACATCCATACGCTCGGAAACATTCTGAGCCGTCAACCTGCGGACACCGCCCTGGCCCGTCAGACCGCCTTCACCCTCGCCCTGCAACTTTACGATATGCCGTTACCTAAACGCGCGGCTTATCTCAACAACCTGCCGGAACAGGTCAAAGGCCCGGTCAACAAGCAGTTCGAGCAGATGCAACAATGGCGTAAGGCGGAACAGGAGCGGATCTCGGAGAACGATGTCACCAGGTTGCGCAATTTTCTTAAACAAACGGAGTTCGGACAAAACCTGCTCAAGACCTTCAATTCGGAAATCTCGGCGCTCACCACCCGCCCCACCGAGTCCTCCCGGTTCCTGACCGATGTGTACAACGACCTGGCGGCAACCGACCGGAAGGTCCAAAACCGCGCCCAGTCCCTGGCCATGTGGCTGAACCTGGCCGTGCAGGCGCGCGACGCGAAATCCGATGCCGAACTGGCCATTCTTCTGGGTCGCACGCTGGCATCGACCACCTACTACGGGACCGTCGCCGAGGCCATGTACACGGGCCTTGTCGAAGGCGATGGAATGGCGCTGGCGCGGACGGTCATCCTGATGCTTTGTCCCAAGTCAGCGCTGCCGCAGGTGGTCGAGTCGATCGGCAACTCGGTGATCAACCTGACTTCCGGTGTTTTGGAGGATCACCAATTGATGGTGCTGTACGCCAGCGCGGAATTCACCGACGGAACATTCACGGGACTGGGCGGGTACAAAGACGGATCGGACGCAATCTGCAAGTGGTTCGACGAGGTGTTGAAGCCCGGAGGGAATTACTGGGTCGAAGGCGTGTTTGTTCGGGCCTTGGAGTTGTCCAAGGAAAGAAATCTGGGGCAGGACGTACTCAGCGGCATCAACGCGTTCAGTTCACGCGCGTTTGTCAAGGCGCTGGAGAGTACGGTGTATGGAGGACGCGCCACGTTCATGGGACAACATGGCGGTGTGCAGCAGGCCCGGGGAGCCGTTGCCAAACTGACGGAGAGAATCAACGAGGTCGCCGACACGCTGGGCAGGAGCGTGCCTGCCAATGTCGGGCCCGGCTGGGAGGTCCTCGCGGAGTTTGACCCCGCGCACAGGCGGGCCATGAAGGGATTGCTGGAACATCGGGCATCCGCCTGGGCGGACGTCCAGAGGGCGCTGTGCGCGGCGGTGGTCGATTTTCTTGAAACCCGCCACCGTGCCGAACAGGGACTGGAGGGCGGTGACGAGGCGGCTCTGGCACTGCTGGACGAGGTCGTGCGCCTTTTCACGGAGTTGGACATGTTCGATCTGGGAATGGAATGGCTCGAGGATGAATGCGCATACGGCCCCAAGATTATGTATAATACCTTTGAGCCGAACGCTGTATGGTACACCCGCACACCCCGCAGCAGGATCGAGTTCTGGCTTTCATACAACGACAAAGAGGTGCGCATCAAGGCCATGCAGGGCTTGCAGCGTTTTTACGATGCCTATTCGACCGTGCACGAGATTCGCGGTACTGTGGAGGATCTGTACCGGAGAGCCGGGGGGGAGGAGGCTCTTGAAACACGGCCCCTGACGGGGGTGCCCCCCCTGACCGCCGATCCCGGATTCGACCAGCAGGTCGCGGCCAAGATGCTGCAGTCGGCCGTCGAATTGTTTGATACCTATGAAAAGAGGCTGTGGTATATCAAGAGGGACGCCCTTTGTGACAACCAGGTCCAACTGGATGCGCCCTTTGACCGCCGGATTCTCCTCGCGATCTATGCCGAAATCATTGGCCTGGAAAATGACATCGCCATGGCCCGGGGCGAGTTCCACGACAATCGCAGACGCGCAATGCCCGTTCGGGCATGGCGGGATATGAAGCAGATATGGGACCACGGTTTTCGTAATCCCAATTGGGAAAGAGCGCGTGCGGGATGGGATGCGCTTGATGAATTGGTGGAGGAATTCCGTGCTCATTATGACGCGATCCAGCGGGCAATCGCGATCCTGCCGCCGGCGGCTGTCATCGAGGACCGCGCGGTTCCCGGCACCCCCTATGCCTTTGGACTCGAAGCCGCCGCCATTCCTCCGGAAACGGAGTATGTCTGGCGTGAAGGCGACCGGATTATCGGACGAGGCGAGACCCTGAGCCACACCTTCGAAACCGCGGGGCAGCGGACCCTGCGGGTGGAGGCCACATGGGCTAAGTCCACGCGGGTTGAATGTAACGGCAGCATCAAGGCCGAAATCACCGTGGTGATTCACGATGATGCGGCTGGGCCTTCGCTGGCCATTCAACTCCCGGACGATCTGGGTGAGGAGGCCGAGAGGAATCGTGCTTACGCTTTTCGATCAATGCGCAGGAATATTCCCGACGATGCTGAAATAAGCTGGCTTGTCAATTATCAGCCTGCAGGCGTTGGTGCCGAGGTTCAACTTCATTTCAGCCAGTCGGGGCCGAATATCGTGGAGTTGATTGCCGAATGGGAGGTCGAGGGCAGTTGGAACGGGGGCGAGCGGGTCATGGCCCGCCCGCAAACGGTTCTGGTAGAGCAGGGCGAGCCGGAACTGGCGATTATCCCGCCGCCCGATCTGCTGGACGGCACCGGCGAACCCAATGTTTCCTATGTCTTCGCGACCCACCCGCGGCAAATTCCTGACCATGCCACCTATGCCTGGCGTGTCGATGGTGAGGTCCGCGGCAGGGGTGAATTCCAATCCTTGCATTTTCCGGAAGAAGGCGAGTATCAGGTCAGCGTGACCGCAAGCTGGACAGCCCCGCAAGAAGAGGGCGGACACCCCGAAGTTCTGCAAGCAACCTATGCGGTCAGGATCAGCCTCCCTCCGCCGGAGCCCGAACCCGAGCCCGAACCCGAGCACGAGCCGGAGCACGGGGCGGAACCCGAAACCGGGGCGGAAAATCAAACCGGGAAGAAAGACCAGCGTCCATCAGACGTCCCGGATCAGACGGGATCATCCGGAGGACAAGGCGGCCCCTCCGCCTCCCCAGCCCAGAGGGAAGGCGCGGAACCTTCATCGCCTGTGAACGTGGTGCCGGGGGAGACCCCTTCTTCCGCCGGGGAGACCTCGGGTGGAGAGGTGAAGGTGGGTGATGTTGTGGATCTAGATTTCAGCCCGCCGTACCGAAAACGTTATCCAGAGCTATTTGAAATGGGGAAAGTAGGGAAAGAGCCGGATCAACCAAATTCAAACAAGTTTTACGCCACTGCGGACGGGAAGATCGTAAATATTTCGGGAACATGGAGCTCTGAATGGAGGATTAACATGATTTATTACAAGATCTCACTACATATTGAGCAAAGAGGACATAAGGTAAAGATCAGGCCCGAAACCGTCGTTGAGGATAGGGGTTATCCCGACAGGGATATGGGACATCAAGAAAAACGAATCGCGCCGAAATTCAATCATGCCACTGGAAGGATTTTAGAAACAGCAGAAGGACTCTTTTTACATCTTCATGGAAAGGATGTGCCCACTGATACAGATCCAATTGCAATCAATATTGGGAGAGCAATTCTGTGGTGGAGTTCGAACGGACGCATCTTTCGTCCTGAAGACAAAGGCCAATTCTGGAGGCAAAATGCCGCGCCACCGCGTAGGCCTGATTCAGTAAACGGTGAAACCGAAGGAATCCTATTGTTTGCATTCCTTTCTAACCCCGGATCTGCGGAATTCGAACCGAAGACCAGCAAGGAAGGTCTTACCCGGGTTACCTTTAAGGAGCCGGGTCGTTACGAGGTATGGGCCGATGTGCGTATAACCGAAAATGGGAAAACACGCACCGAAACGTCACAGGTGTATGTCTTCAATGTCCTGGAGGGAGAGCCGGAGATTACGCTTGCCGAAATGCAACGGGAGGTGGTGTTCGGACAATCCCTGGGACTTTCCACAACCATCATCGGAACGGGAAAAGACCTCGCAACCCGCGTGGTGTGGCATGCCTCCCCGACGGGCAACACTTTCGCGAACCCTTTCACGGAAGGCAGAGCCAACACCCTCACCTTCGGTCGCATGGGAACGGTGCGGGTGTTCGCGGAGTTGCAGGCGCGGGAGGGCAATGCCTGGGTGAAGGTGGCGGAGTCGGAGGTCCAGGAGGTGGATGTGGTGGCCCCGAGCTTCGAACTGGTGTTCTCGCCGCAGGAAAACGCGAAAATCGGAGAGAATCTGAGGGTAAAGGTGCTCAGCCAACCGAAGGTGCCGGAAGAACTGATCGAGTTTCGCTGGCTTCGCCCCGCCAAGCGGCACACCCATTCGTCCAATGCCTCGGAGATCGGTTTTGTGATCGGAGAGGGCGTCGCCAATCCCGCAGCTCCGATTCCCTTGGAGGCCATCGCGGTGGCCAAAGGTTCCGGAGACCGGATCGCGGAGATTAAAGGCAGCTACACGCCCGGCACCTATGAACTGACGGTGGAGGAGCCCCGGTTCCGGGGGCCGACGCCGCAAGTGTGGGATCCGGAGCGGGGCGGACTGGTCAACGCCCCCCGCGGTTCGGTCGTGACCCATCAGCAGGTGTCCATTGGGGTGTCCCTCGACCCCGCGCCGCCCGGCGAAGTGCGCTATGCCTGGTCGGTGTCGGCCGAGGGGGGGCGCACCCACGGGAGCACCGGACGCAGCCAGACCTTCTCCGCCCACGCCCCCGGCACCTATGTCATTGCGGTCACGGCACGCACCCCCTCCGGAGTGGAGCTTGCTCGGGGTCAACGCTCGGTTACCGTGCTGGATTCCCGACCTGAGCCTCCTGCGGAGGACGGGGACCAAGAAGATCAGGAAAAACGCAAACGCGCCGAGCGCTTGGTGCGGGAAGGAAATGCACTCGAACAGCAGGGCAAACTGGAAGTGGCCCTCGCCAAATACGAAGCCGCCCTGCGGATCTACGAAATCGACGGGTTGGCCGGGCGGATCCAGAACTTGCGCGATCGTTTGACAAACCGTGCCCGCGCTCAAAAACTGGTGAATGAAGGCAACATACTCGAACAGCGGCATCATCTGACAGCGGCCCTCGCCAAATATGAAGCCGCCCAGCGGCTCTACGAAATCGACGGGGTGGCCGCGCGGATTCAGAGACTGCGCGATCAATTGGAAAAGCGCACCCGCGCTCAAAAACTGATCGAAGAAGGCTACGCTCTTGAACAGCAGGACGATCTGGCCGGCGCGATTGAAAAATACGAGGCCGCGCAACAAATCCACGCCAATAAAGAGGTGGCCGCGCGGATTCAGAGACTGCGCGGTCAATTGGAAAAGCGCACCCGCGCTCAAAAACTGATCGAAGAAGGCTACGCTCTTGAACAGCAGGACGATCTGGCCAGCGCGATTGAGAAGTACGAGGAGGCGCAGGCGCTGTACCCCGACGAGGGGGTGGCCAAGCGGGTTCAGACCCTGCGGGAGAAACTGGCCAACCGGACCCGCGCCCAGAAGCTGATTGAAGAAGGATACGCGCTTGAACAGCAGGACGATCTGGCCGGCGCGATTGAGAAGTACGAGGAGGCGCAGGCGCTGTACCCCGACGAGGAGGTGGCCGAGCGGATTGAGAGCTTGCGGGAGAAACTGGTCAACCGGACCCGCGCTCAAAAACTGATCGAAGAAGGCTACGCCCTTGAACAGCAGGACGATCTGGCCGGCGCGATTGAAAAATACGAGGCCGCGCAACAGATCCACGCCAATAAAGAGGTGGCCGCGCGAATTCAGAGACTGCGCGGTCAATTGGAAAAGCGCACCCTCGCTCAAAAACTGATCGAAGAAGGCTACGCCCTTGAACAGCGCCAAAACCACAGCGGAGCCATCGGTAAATATGAAGAAGCGCAACGACTCTATGCCAATGATGGTGTTGCCAAGCGCATTGCAGCGCTACGCGACCAAATAGCGGCGGCGAGGCGGTCCGAGCAACAGGCTCAGCTTGCGGCGGAGCGGCAGCGTCGCGATGCGGAAGCGCGCAGAGCGGAGCAGCAGCGTCTTGCGCGACAACGACGGCAGCAAGCAGAGCGCGAGGCGGAACAAAAGCGTCAAGAACAAGCCCGGCGGGAGGCGGAGCAGCGCCGCCAAGCTCAGGCCGCCCAAAAGCAGAGTCTCACAGGGACCTATGTGGCGGTAATCAACGAGGGCGGAACCCGCGTTAAACTTGAATTAAACCTCATACAGCAGGGAAATCAGGTGACGGGGACAATGAAACATCTTTTCGAACAATACCCGGAATTTAACGATACCCAGCGAGCGAATGGCACCGTGAACGGAAACCGCCTGAATCTCCGTTTGGAATCCAGGGAAGGCAGTGTAAACGTCACCTTGGCCGTCAGTTCGGATTACCGCACGCTTACAGATGAACACGCCCAATTCAGACGAAAATAACAACAAACTTTTTTGAAAGACCGATGCCATGAAATCATCAACATCCTGCAGGAGACTAAAATGAAAATTGGTTACAACAAAAAATGGCGTATTATGGCGTTGTTTGTGTTTGGGGGTAATTTGATTTTGTTTCATGAACAGCCTATGGTGTTTATCCTGTCAATATTACCGTTTTCTGCCAATACTCCTTAATTGCTATTTTACGGTCAACCGTGATGTTTTGTGGCTTCTGCCCTCTCGTATTTACAAACTGCATGGATTGCGGTCATTGGTTTTGGAGGGAAACAAGCTTTACCGCATTCACAAAAATAAGAAGAAAAGGATTTATATCTACTCATGGGTATATGATCGTAAAGACTGGGAAGCCCTCAGGAGCTGGGTCGCGGAAAATAAGCCGGTCGATGAAGAAACGTATCCATTGCATGTCGGTCCCGTGGGGAAAGGGATCCATTTATTCAAAACGTTCTGCCGACGCTGGTACAAGCCCATTTTGAAGGGATTCGCAGTCGGACTGATTGCATGTGCCGCTTGGTGGGGAAAAGGAATTTGGGATCGAAACGTTGAAATCCAGCGCTTGTTTGACCGCGCGGAAGCCGCCCTGAATCGGGAAGACTGGCACGAAGCAGTCGCCGCCGGAGAGGAACTCTACGATCTATTGAGGTTTTATGGTCGAACTCCATTAGATCGGGAATCTCATCGGGTACGGGATCTCTTATCTCAAGCAAGAACCCAATTGAGCCCGCGTCTGGTTGTCCGTGTGACATGGAATGGTGAAGAGGTTGCCGCAACGGTCCGACTCAAAAAACGTATGCGGCTAGAGGGGACAAGCGTCTTGCCGGGCACGTTGGACATTTTCGAATCACATCAACCCTACCATCTTTTTTTCAGCTATGAGGAACACGGAGACTGGTATCAGGCGGGACCCGTGGAAATTTTCACCGATTGGGAAGGTGTTCGGGAAATGGATGTGCCCATGGAGCCCTACATGGGACCGGCCCCGGTCCCCGGGGAGGATTGGCGGAGTCCGGCCACGGGAATGGAGTTTGTCTGGATTGAGGATCTCGAAATTTGGGTCGGAAAATACGAAGCCACCAATGAAGAATACCGGAAGATGAACCCGGACCACGATTCCGGCGCGTATGAAGGCCACAGTCTGAACGGGGACCGTCAGCCGGTGGTTCAGGTGAGTTTCAAGGATGCGGTGGCCTTTGCCAGCTGGATGACCCACCTTGAGTATGAGGCGGAAAATCTGCCAACGTGTTATCGGTACCGGTTGCCGTCGGACAGGGAATTCCAAACCCTGATGGGGGGGGGTGGCAGACAAAGAAGACCCTGGGGAAATCAATGGCCACCACCCAAGGATCTCGCCGTTAATTACAGTGGCGAAGAGAGCCTTCTGAACGAAAAGATCGAAGGGTACCGGGATGCCTTTATCGTATCCGCACCCGTGGACGACTTATGGATCAATCCCCTGGGGTTGGCGGGAGTGGGAGGCAATGTGTGGGAAGTAACCAGTAACAGGGGAAAGAAAACATTGCAACAGGTATTCTCTTGCCAAACCCGACAGGGCAGCTTGGCGTACGCCGGCGACCCCAACGGCCCGCACCGCTGAAATTGCCGCACCGCCTGCGCCACCCAGCCCGGCGGATACGGCTGTTCGTCCCCAGTTGATTTCCGAGAATGATCGGTTTTCAGCCACCATTTGATATCCTATGTCAATCGCCGCACCAACCGCCATGCCGGCAACTATTGCAAGT
>PXAS01000050.1 GCA_003565815.1 PVC group bacterium | reverse complement strand
ACCCACGGCGGTTCATCCCCACGCGTGTGGGGAAGACAGGAGGGTGCAAAGTAGGATGCAGGGGAGTAGCGGTTCATCCCCACGCGTGTGGGGAAGACCCTCGTTAAATCAACGAGTTATAAAAGCTGACTAAAGAAAAACCTTGGAAAGGGAAGGGTGTTTTCAGTGAATCTCAGTGGGGGGGGGCGACAAGTTGGATGCCGGAGAACTCGACGGCATCCCAGCCACTGAGTCCATGATGTCCTAACCGTTCGATGGTGTAACCTTGGCAGTTGGGACTGGAGGAGATGCAGAGAAATCCAAAGCTGGGTGACGCATTACGCTGTATGTAGCGGATGACATTATCGTGTGTTCGTTTGTTCAGTGTTCCCACAAACACATTCGGACGTGGTTCGATAAACCAGCGTTTCAGATGTCCCCGGATGGAGGGGGGCACGTCATTTGCGACCAGGACGGTCATGAGGGTACCTGGGGCTGCAAGGGATGATCTTCCGGTTTTTCTCTGAAACTCAAATCTTTGAACAAATTTTTAAAGTCGTCGGGGGCGCGTTGAAGCATCCGGCATTCTTCAATTTTCCGTTTGAGAATGGCACGAACCAGAGTTCCGTCGTCATCGGGTTTGATCGAAACCGCTTCAAAGGCGGCGGGCCATGCGGTCAGATGTTTGTAAAGGTCCGCCGCGTCGTAAATGAAGGGCAGCGTACCGGCCTGATGGATAAACCCGAGTTGGGGGATAAAGCCCATGGTGCAACAGACTGCGGCCACGACGGAGTAGGTGGAGGCTGTGGCGGCGGAAAGGGCGCGGTTAATGTTGTCGGCCAGATCCCAGTTGGCGGTGTTGTAGTTTCGGCCTTTCCAGGTGACGCCGTATTGTGAGCCCAATTCCTGGTAGATTTTTTTTACCCGGCGGCCTTCCATGCCGCGGAGTTGGTCAATGGTGACACCATCTGCAGGAACATTGGGGAAACGAAATCGGAACATGCGCCGTGCGATTTCGTTTCGTTTGCGAACGCTGGCCCAGGCTTCGGCGTGAATCCGTGCCATGGAGTTGGTGTGGTTGGGGGTAATCCCGAAGGCGTAAAAGCGCAGACCATCCTCCCCAAGCCAAAAGACGGGGCAATTGCATTGTGCGGCGGATTTGATGGCCGCGTGGGTGACGGTGGTGCCGGGACCCAGGATCAAGGCGGAAACCGTGGCCACCGGCAGGGGGCATTTCACCCCGTCGGCGCCGATCCAGCGGACGGACGCATCGTCCACTTCGAGCCGGCCATGTTCCAGATAGAGCGGGGTCCATCGGTCGTGCGCCGGGGCCAGCGTTTCAAGGGGTGGGCGCTCAAAAACCGGCATGGTTCATTTTTCCTGAACCCGACTCACCGGACGCTGTTTATACTCTCTCCGACCGAAAGAAACCGGTTGGTCACTGAGATACCAGCACCCGTCCCCGGACTCCTCCCGGTACTCCGTGTCGTGAAGTTCCAGCCCTTCCAATGGAACACGGGCGCACAAAGCGTCCACCGCCTCTTGTTTGGACGCCGCAATCACGGGGATCAACGGGGCAGATGGGAGGCAGGCTTTGCGCCCGAACCACACGCCCCAAACCGGGTTGTTCAGAGCGTCCCGGATTTTCTCAAGGAGAGTGCACGATCCTTCCAACACCACAACAAAACGGGCGTCAGTCAGATAGGCGCGATGCGTCAGAATGGTGGTGGACGTGCCGCCGGAGGCCTTGCGGGTGATGAACAGTTTTTGGGTTTTGGTGTCATAGCCCCCCCCCACAGTATGGTAATCATTGAGTCGTCTGATCTCGTTATTTTCGGATGACACCAGTCTCGCCGTGGAAAAACCGAGGTCGGACAGTTCCTCGATGCGCGCGGGTTCATCGAGTTGGTTTTTGTCAATGCCCATGGCGGCGGCCACAAGGCCCAGCACCGCGCTTTTGGTTGGATGGGCTTCGGTGTCTCTCCGCTGAAACTTTGAAGACGCCCCCCATGCCTGCATGGGGGCGTGTATGTAGAAGGCCAGGGCGTTAGTTAACATGGCGCAGCATCCCTTCGAGGAGGCCATGAAGACCCTGTTCACTGAGGCGGATTTCCTCGTCGTGCTTCACACCCCACAGTTTTTCCAGGTTCTCGAGTTCGGCCATCATGGCTTCAACGGAAGGTTGGACCAGGCCCTCGCCCGCCTTTGGTTTCACGGGTTTCTCAAAGGCATTCACCAACTGAATGGGCTGTCCGCGGGATTTATACACCGCGAGCACCTCCACGGGCAGGGTGTTGGCGTTCATGGAGTTTTTCCGCGCTCCGGGGACGGCCATGACGGCGGCCTTGAGAAAGGACTCGACCACCTCCTTGCGCTCTTCGGGGTTGAGTGGAGCGAGGTGGGCATCATCCAGCAACATGTCCAGGTTCAAAGCCACGTAGCGATAATACACGGCGGAGGTGTATTCGAGAGTGCCGATCATTCCGGCTCCGGCGTCTTCATTTTCCGCGTCGCCACGTTTGTAGTCATCCACGGAGGAATAAAAATCCACCTCATTGGCGGCTTTATGCGTGGAGAGCGCATGGGAAAACATGGCAGAGCCTTCCACATTCAGAGATGCGTCATTGGCGACCATACGGCCAAAAAGGCTGATGTCGGCGGCATCGAGACGGTTGGCTTTCTTCATCGCTTTTTTGGGGTCCACTCCGGCGGCGACTTGTTCTGCGATTTCTTCAATTTCCTTGGGGGAAAGGAAAACGGCGGTGGTTACCTGATCCTCCTTTTTCCCGTCTTTCTTGCTGAACAGTTCGCAAATGGCTGCCGAGGCTTTGGCGGCTTCCTCTTCCTCCATCCCAGCACTTTTCAAGGCGGCAAGAAAAAGAGGCGGGAGGTAACGGGTACGGGTGCCTTTGAAACGGGGGGAGATTTCCTGCGCATGGAGCCGTGCGGCTCTTTTGAGGCACTGGCTGGAAATGCGGGCACGGGAACACCCTCCGAAAACGGCGGTTTTGGGTGCGCCCACGTCGTCCCGGTTCAGACAGGAGACGGGGAAGGACTGGAGGATGTGAAGTTCGATGAGTTGCATTGGGGTATTCCTTTGGGTTTTGGATGTGTTTTTTGGGTTTATTGGACAGGGGTGAGACAAAGCATGCCGAAGCCGAACGCTTTGGCAGGGCCGATTCCTTTGGTGACGGCCTCTTCAAATGCAGTGGGTTTGATCACGTTCAAGGTTCCGAGAAATTCGGTGGCGGCATGATGCCCGGCTTTGCCTTTTTTGATAAAGCTCATGCGGGGGCGGGGTATGGTGCGAACTTGGGGGAGATCCACCTCAAAACCTGCTGCAGTCGCCTTGCGTTCCAACCAGTTCAGCAAATCCTCCCGTTGGACCAGCGGAACCCGGCGACTGTTTTTCAACAGGGTTCCGTCGGGGGCGGATTTGACTTTCTTGGTGGGGTTGGCCAGCAGGGAAAAGCGGTAGGTTTGGTGTTTCAGAAAATTATCCGGCACCTGTTGCGAATTCCACGCCGGTTCCGGACACCACGACGGACGGCTCGGTTTCACTTTTGACAATAAAAGCAGACGGAAGCCCTCCGGTGATTCGTCCAGCCGGGTCAGGAACTCCCGTTCCTTGTCCTCCCTCCCCGGAAAGGCCAGCCAGATTTTTTGATGCCAGGCATAGCTGTCCCGCAGGCCGGCGAGGTGCGCGGTGTCGTAATCGATTTCGATTTTGGAAAGGTAAAGGGGAGTCATGCGGGTTTCTCCGTGTCGGTGACCAGGAGGCTTTCGGGAGAGGGCGCGGTGTAGAAGGCGCGGGTCCATTGGGTTTTCACCTCGTCGGATTTTTTCCGCCATTTCCGAAGGTCCCAGAGAAGTTGGTTGAAGTCCAGGGGGATGGATTCCTTTGCCAGTCTGCGCACAAGCCTGTGCAGTACGCGGGACAGTTCTTCCAGATCGCCTCCCTCACAGGCCAAGAGGCGGCGGAAATGACGCTCAAAGGACGGGAAGGCCTCACTGGAGCTGTTCCCCCCTGCCAGGCGCAACAGAGCTTTGCCGAGTGTCTCGCCACCGGAGCGGTGATCAGGATGTTCGGCGTAGAGCAAGGCCAACAAGGCTTCAGGGCTCAGATAGGTTCGCAAGGCCTGGAGTTTGCCCAGGGCCATCGTGGCATAATGCCGGGTGGTGGGGCTCCAGTACCGGCGGAGTTCCGCGCGGATGGCGCGGTTGTGTTCACCGCCCACGTTCTTTTCAAGGAGGCGGACAAAGTCCTCGTCAACATTCGTTTTGTTATCCGTCATGTTATTTCTTTCCCTTGATGGGTTTGGGTTTGAGTTTCAAATAGCGCAACCCCTCCGCGTAGGCCTTGTACTGTCGAGGCGTTTGGCGGGGGCAGGTTTCCTCATAAGCGGTCACAGCCGCTTGACGAACGGTTTGGGTCCAGGGGTCGTTGCCGATTCCGAAATCATCCGTAAGTGTCATCGGTGCCGCAGAGAGATTGATCAATATGGTGTTACGTTGGTCGAGCTGATGCCAGAAGAGGCTTTGAGCTTTTTCTACGGGCGGTTTTTCCTGTTTCAGGGCCTCTCCATATTTTTTCAGTGAAGAATACAGAGATTTAGAGACGTTTTCAGCGTACTCGACGCCTCTACGGTAAATTTCCACGTTTGCAGGTTCCATCATGTCGGCAGGAAGTGTGAATGTGGATTCCACGGTGTCGAGTATTTTGGCTTTCAAGTCTGTGATCAAGGTTCCAGTCCAAAGCTGATTGACGGATTGAAACTCGCTCGGGTGGGACAACAGGATCCAAGGTGTTCCCGCTGAATTCATTTCATCAGTTAATTTCAACATCAAAATGAGGTGCAGGTCCCTCCAAATGCTCCTTCCCATTCTTGCAGACAAGGTCCTGCGTATTTCTTCCTTACCTTTTTGGACGACTACAATTGTGGATGATGCCTCGCGGGCCTGATCATAGGTTGGGTATTCAATGGATTTTGATTCGATATAATAACCTTTCCTGTCATCTGAAAGCATTAGATTTCTGTGCCTGGGGACAAGTCGGCCCAAATAACTTTGGGTGGCAAGCTTCGCGAAATCAGGTTTTTCTTCAATCTCCCAAATGGGCTTCCCAATTCCTTCCGTAAACATCTTGGAATCTTCGATGAGTTCTTTGGTAATACAATTTAAGCGGATGGTTTCCAGGAGATGCGTTCCCAATAATAATGTGTGAAGCATGTTACCGTCCACACATGGTCCTTTTCCTTTATACCCCGCACCATACAGAGGGTAGAAGTTCTGAAAACTCAATAGAGCCAACGCAACTGAATGGGGTGCAAGGCTACGGGGGGTTTTGTCATCTCCACTTTGATCATTGAGGGTTGTGTTGTTTCCCGTCGCTAAAAACGGAACCAGCTTGGAAATATTAACTGGCCCTTTTGACGCAGGCACTTTGGTTTGGAGAAATCGTCTGCCTTGGCCGTAGAGATTGAATGATTCTTTGATCTTCGGGTCCGAAAGATATTCAACCGCTTTTGTTTCCAAATCCACCGCGTAGTCATCCCACTCCTCATCAGTTTCCGGGGGTGGAAACACGCGTTGGGTGATGCAGACGAGCAGACGCATGAGCGAAACGCGTTCGTGAGGGGCGCAGGCAAGATCATGAATTTCCCGGCTTTCCCTGAAAGCCTCTTTCAAGCTGACAAGCGTCTGCCGTCCGTCCGGGTAGCGAACGGGAATCCAGGGATTATCGACAAGGTTGAAGTTTTCCATTTTTGCACTTTCGTTTAGAACCAGGTTTCATCAAAATCGTGAGCGACCCCGGTAACGTTGGTTGACATTTTGACATGTTGCAAGCCCGTACTGGAGTGGTAGTGAAATTCAAAGATGCTTCGGTCCGGTTCCGGGTACACATCACAACAGGCATCGTCGGGCCGGGTACAGAGGACGATGGCATTGTCCATGTGCATGGACAGCCAGTCCGGGGCGAAAGGGCAAAGATCCCGGATCAGATACCAGGGAACTTTTGCCGCGTTCATGTGCAATTTCCTGGCGAGATCATAGTCGAAACGCTCCCCGGTAACGGTGTGGGTTTCCCCGTTGAGGAAATTCAGCACGACATTTCGGCCGGATTGTTCGGGAGCGCGGGCCAGCAGCACAACATACCCGTTTGCTGTGTTTCCCCAGCGGGTTTGCGCTCCCTCGACATCCATCACGGCGGGATCACATCCAAACACATGTTTCACCCGTGCGCTTGCCCGCATTTCTTCAACCTTTCTGTTCTGTTCCTCCAAAAGTTCCAGTGCGCCTTCAGGGAGACGTTCAGGAATCTTCGAGGTTGCTTCCAAGAGGGAACGAAGCTCTTCCGGGATGGTGATACACTTCAAGTCCTTCCAAATGACCCAGGAAAGGTAGAGCGAAAAGGGCGGATAGACATACGCGTCCCCACCGATGGAGGCTTTGATGTCCTTTGCGTTGTCAGACCAGTTCACGGTCGGGAGGAGGATGGCACATGTCGGGATTGAGCAACCTTCCGGTCTTTGTCGTTCGTGGCGGTGCAATCGCCCAATGCGCTGGAGGATCAGGTCCGTGGGGGCAAGGTCGGTGAAAAGCAGATCCGCATCGATGTCCACGGACTGTTCGAGCACCTGTGTTCCCACCAGGATCGCGCCATGTGGACGGTGGTCATTGCCCTTGCCCATCAGCCGCATCCAGACTTCCTCGTTGTTCTCGCGGGCAAACTGAGGAAAGCGGCTGTGGAGGAGTCCGAAATGCTCGACCCTGTCCGTGCACAGGCTTTTCAGGGTGCGGTAGGTTTGCTGGGCGGACGCAATGGTGTTGCGGATCACCAAAACGCAGGCCCCGTTTTCGGCGGCCTGGACGGCGCGCTCCATCCAATCCTCACCGTCCCGGTTCAGGCATACGATTTCGACCTGTTTACGGGGTTGGAATTCATTTTCGACCGGGATGGCCGTGGTTTTCCCAGAGTCCCGTTCCACCTTGGTAACCAAAGGGTATTCCTGGTGAATGGTTTCTTCCCGTCCATTAGCGGCGGCGACGAGTTCAGCCCGGCGGGTGGCGGTCAGAGTGGCGGACAGGACATAGACGGTGCAACCACACGCCAACAGCCAGGACACGGCTTGATCTACGAGCGTGGAGGTGTAGGGGTCATAGGAGTGGACTTCGTCGATGACTACCACTTTTCCACTCAGTGCGAAGAGCCTCAGGGCGGAAAATTTCACCGGCATGGCGGCCATGAGTGCCTGATCCAACGTTCCAACCCCATAGGGCGCCAGAAGACTTTTGCGGCTGTCGGAAAACCACCGGTTTGCCTCGCGCGCGTCAGGTTCCGGGGGATCGTCCACAGTTGAAACGGGTTGGACACGGTCACCCATCAGCCAGGCATTCGCATGGATGCGGGCCAGACCTGCGCGGTCTTCGACAACATTTTTCAGGAACTCGCCCACGCGGTCATAAATGCGGTTGCTGGTCAATTGGGTGGGGAGGGCGAAATAGAGCCCCTTTTCTTCCCCCTCTGTCCACCGGCGATAGGCTCCCGCGAGAGCGGCTTCCGTTTTGCCGCATCCCATGGGGGCTTCCACTAGGATGAGTCCGGGAGTGTTTGAAAGGTCCATCACCGTTTCCTGAAGTTTTCGTGGGGCGAAAAGGGGCTCCTGATCTTTGGCTTGGAATAGTTCGCCAAAGGATTGTCCCATTTTCACCTGTCGCCGGGTCCATCCGATCTTCTGAATGGCGCGGGTTGCCCGCTCCTGGGCGACTTTGCAATCATAAGGGGTCTCTTCCTCTGTCGGAAACCATTCGGTGCTGGAGCCGATCCAGTCCGAAAAGATCATCATGCCGGTGAAACAATGAAGGATGGCGTCCTTTGGAATCCCCGATTCAGGGAAAGGTCCGAAGGTATCAACCAATTCGTCCAATAAAGCTTTCCTGTGCGGCAAGATCCAGTCGGGGTGGTCTTGCGGTTTCGGATGGCATCTCACCCTGCTGGTGATCCCGTAGTTCCCGTGGTGACCACGCACGGAAAGCAGCCAGTGGTATTTCCTGTCCTGAATGAGCTCCCATAGGATTTCATGGCTTATTTCCGCATGTTTTCCCTTGTAAAGGCCGGGCATCCCCAACGAAAATTTCTGCTGCCACCGGGCCTTCCAAATGGGTGATTTGAGTAAAAAGCCAGGGGACATTTTTCCGATGTCATGGGCGGCAATAAGGGTAACACATCCCGGAGGATAAAGCTCCTTTAGATATGGGGGTAAAAGCATATAGATTTCTCGTCCCACAAAACCCACGTTCAGACAATGTTCCCGCACAGACAACCCCGGGGAGCCATCTTCGAGGGTTTTAGCCCAAAAAAGCCGATCATTTTGATCGAGGGGTTTGTTTTCAACGGCGCAAATCATTGCCTGAACTTACCTTCTTGTCTTTTATTAACTCTTTCCTGACCTCCCGCACCATCCCGACAATCTCGTCGTCGCTGACATTCCGTTTTTTCACGGGGACATCCGAGATGGACTCCAGCACTTCGATGGCTGTTTTCTTCGGGGTTTTGGATTGGTTTTTCATTCAGGTTCTCTTTTCATTTTCTCTCCCATCATACCACACCAGAGTGCCAAAACGTGTCACTTTGGTAAAATAATCAGGATTTTTTTTGTTTTCCTGAAACCGTGAGATCTTTGCTTTGAAGCCGCACCATCTCATGGGCTGCAAGGGATTGCCGGGAACACTCCACAGACCGCAAGGGTATGCCTCGGTTCCCGGCAATCCCTTTCGCTCCATGATCTTGCACGCCTTCTTTGCACATATCTCACGGATTCAGGGTTTTGAGATTCTCAGACATGGCCTGGACTTCATCCTGGAGGCGTTCTTTGAGTTCTTCGGGCGCGAGGACTTCGGCGTCGCGGCCCATGGAGAGTATCCACTGGAGGATGTCGTAAAAGGGGCGCTTGCCGGAGGCACTGACGGGAAACGAGATTTCGAAGCCGTCTTTGCGGGGCCTCACGTGTTGTTGGGGATGGAACTCGCGGTCGGCCAGCAGGAGAGCCATGTCTCCCCGGACCCGTAGTCGGAGGGTGACGAGGTCCTCTTGGGACGCGAAGTTTCCAAAACTGGAGCGCACAATGTCGGCGGCGTTGAAGTCGGGGTCGCGGTCAAACCGTTCACGCAGCTTCTCCACGGCGAGCACGCGGTGCAGCTGGAACTGGCAAATGCGTTGCCGGTCGTGGTCCCGGGCAAACAGATACCAATCCCCGCGCATGTTGAGGATGTGGTGGGGGTTGGCGTTCCGCGCGCGGGTTTTGCCGGAGCGGTGGCTTTTGTAGCGTAGTTTGACCACGCGCTGTTCGCGGATGGCGGCGAGCAGGGTGTTCCAGACGTCTTCTTTCACATCCAGCACGGGGAGGGGCGCGAAGCTCAGGCGGGTGGTGTCGGTGTGGTCGGGATGCACGGAAATGCGCTCATGCAAATCGTCGGCGATTTTCTCAAAAATTCTTTGCAGGGATTTTTCCACGGGGGTTCCCCGGTACTGGGTCATCGCCTGTCGCGCGATGAGCAGACTGAACAACTCTCCTTCGCTGACCATGACCCTGGGCAGATACCACGCGGTGTCGGTGAGTGCGTATCCTTGATGTTCACGGCTGAAAATCAGCGGACATTGAAACCGGTCACGCAAAAAATCGAGGGTCCGTTGGACTGTGCGCACACTGACCTCCAGCTTTTCCGCCAGTTCCTGGCGGCCCGGGTGATTCCCCGCTTTCAAAATTTCAATCAATGCGTGCGCGCGTTCAAGTTCGCGCAATCCGTTCGCGGGCCTGTT
>PXAS01000474.1 GCA_003565815.1 PVC group bacterium | reverse complement strand
GGGTCTGTCCCTTTTAAGGGGTCTGTCCCCGTTTCTGCTTGAAATGCGAGGCGAATTGCTCCATCTTATACGGATGGACGAATGGTTTTACATGTACGGCGGGAAATTGAACGGTCCCTGCAGTTTCGATGAACTGCAGGCGCTGGTGGATTGCGGGCGGATCATGAAAAAAGCGATGGTGTGGACGGAAGGGATGGATCACTGGGAATCGGCGGACGAAGTTCCGGAAATCGTTTGGAAGGGGGAGGAGCCCAAACCGCAGCTATCGATCTCTCCGGAAGCCAAAATTCACAAGGAGAAGGAACTTGCGGAAGCGGAAAATCTCAATCGACTGAAGGCCAAGATGGAGTCGATTTCCGTACTGAATTGGTTGGGGTCTTTTGTTCTGACACTGATACCGCTTGTCAATTTCGTGGTGTTGATGAACTGGGCCTTCGGTGACAACAACACCCCGCGCAGCAAGGTCACCTGGGCCCGGGCAACGCTTCTGACGGGGGTGCTTCTTTTGGTGCTTCTCCTGCTCTTTTGGTTGGGCGTGATCCCGGTTTTCTGGAACCTGAATCCATGAGACCTTTGCGCTGAATCCGCACAATTCCATGGTTTACAAGGAATTGTTGGGAACACTCGTCAGACCTCATGGGGTTGCTTCGGTTCCCGGCAGTCCATTTCGCTTCATGATCCGGCAGGCCTTCTTCCGGATTCAGATGTAAATTTGCTTGGCCAATTTTGTTTTTCGGCGTTAAGGGAGGCCCCATGAGTACATCCACGCCCCAAACGACGACCGTTGGCAATATCGACGACGAAATCCTTGCCTTTACCGCCGGAAAGGACCTGGTTTTGGACCTGCAATTGGCGGAAGCCGACTGCATTGGCAGCGCCGCCCATGTCACCATGCTCTCCCGCATGCCCGTTCAACCGCCGGTGCTCACCCCGGACGAAGCGGCGGCGGTGCGGGCTGAATTGGCCAAAGTGCTGGAACGGGTGCGGGCCGGCGACTTCGAAATCGTTCCAGCCGACCAAGATGTGCACCTGGCCGTGGAACGCACCCTCACGGAAACCCTTGGCGACCTCGGTAAAAAAATCCACACCGGGCGCAGTCGCAACGATCAGGTGGCCGTGGATCTTCGGCTTTTCGGCAAACAGCGTTTGCTTGATCTCATGGAAGACACCGCCCTTCTCGCGACGGCCCTGACGACCTTCGGCGAGAAACACGTCAAATTGCCCATGGTCGGCCGCACCCACATGCAACCCGCCATGCCTTCCAGCGTGGGATTGTGGGCCACTTCCCACGCCGAAGCGGCTTTGGAAGATCTGGAAAGCCTCCGGCACGTATTCACGCTCAACGACCAATGTCCGCTCGGCGCCGCCGCCGGTTATGGCGTTCCCCTGCCCATCGACCGGCAACTGACCAGCGATTTGCTCGGCTTTGCCCGTCCCATTCACAATGTATCCCACGCCATCAATGCCCGCGGCAAACTCGAATACCAAATCCTTCAGGCCATGGGGCAACTGATGATCACCGTGTCCCGCATTGCCCAGGACCTGATGCTGTATACCCTGCCGGAATTCGGCTACTTTCGCATCCCCAAGGCCTTTGGCACCGGCAGCAGCATCATGCCCAACAAAAACAACCCCGACGTCCTGGAGCTTCTGCGCTCCAAGGCGGCGCTGGTGCTGGGTCACGGGCAGGCGGTGGGCATGATCCTGCACGCCGCCCCGGGAGGCTACAACCGGGATTTGCAGGACACCAAGGAACCCTTCCTCGAAGGCCTCGCCATCACCCGCGCTTCCGTTCGCATTCTCGCCCGCTGCGTGGAAGGCTTGGACGTCAACCCCGAACGACTCCGCAACGCATTCGACGGAGGTGTTTTCGCCACCGATGCCGCCCTCGCCAAAGTGGCCGAAGGCATGCCCTTCCGCGATGCCTATCATTATGTGAAGGCCCATCTCGACGAACTCGATCAAGCCGACCCCGACGAGGCGATCGCGCTGAAGACGCATCTCGGGGGGACCGCCGGCCTGGATTTCTCCTTATACCGTACCCGAATTCATCAAAGCATGGAACATGTGCGGGGCGCCCGGGACCATTTCGAAACCACCACCGCCAAGCTCTTTCGGTAGCGGGAACCCGTTCGAAAGTCTTTTTGGGCGCTGGTTCACCACAATTCGCTTACACTCACCTCGAAGCGCTCCCCGTGAAGGTCGACCGGATGATGCCGGGTATCGATGCGGAAACCGGCCCGGAGCATGCGGGCAAAAAACGCGTGCGCCTGCGGCCGTCCCGGTTCCGCAATCAATATCCGTCCTTCCCGGGAGAGTTTTTGGCGCAAAGTCCGGGATAAAGCGGAAAACGTCATTTCATCGTAGAGGATGTCCGCCCCCAGGATCAGATCGAAGGTCCCCAAGTCAGCGGGCCGCCTCCAATCCAGGCGTTCCAGTGCCGCGGGTTTCAGACGGTTCCTCGTCCAATTTTCCTCCGCCAGCGTCAATGCCTGCGGCTCCAGATCGGTCACCGTCACCTTGGCTCCGTTTCGCCCCGCCGCGATTCCGGCCAATCCGCAACCGCATCCGATCTCCAACACCCGCTTGCCGACAAGATCAGCCCGCCCGCTCAGGTCCTCGGCCAAGGCCACCGACGCCGGCCAAAGCGAAGCCCAATACCAAGCGTCCGAAGCGCCGGGAAATTCCCGGGCATAGGCCAGAGGATATCGTGACGCATGGACTTCGATCTCAGAGACCTGCAAGGGCAAACTCATGATCGGCGTTCCCTCACGCGGAGTTCATCCGCAACCGAAGATGATCGTTTTGTGAAACATGGTCGACGCACGGGTGTGGCCGGGCGTTCAGTGGAAATTGACGAGTTCGCCGATGTTCACCGGCAGGCCCGAGGCCATGGATCGGTTGGCGGCGATGCCGGTGAGAATCGACATGGCGCCGTCCACATGTCCGGCCGCGCGACCGAGCGGATCTTGCCCCGCTTTGCCAAACACGTCATCCAAGAGGCGCTTGTCACCGCCGCCATGTCCGCCCTCGTTGGTTTCAGGAATCTCAATCTTTTGCACGCCGGACCAATGCGGACGCAACAGCAGGGAGACGGGTTCTTTGATTTCATGTGCCGCGCCCCCCTCAACCGTCGCGCCCATGACATTGTGATCGTTGTCGGCGCCACTGACATAGGTGTTTTCTTGCACTTCGGACTCCAAACGTCCCTTGGTCCCATTGAACATCACCCGAAACCCCTCCCAAGGCGAATAGGCGGTCAAATGGTAGGTCATCACCGCCTGGTTGCGGTAACGCACCAACACGCCCATGTCATCTTCAATGGAAATGCCATCGGTGAACACGGACTGGTCCCGTCGATAGGAATCATAACCTTCATTGTCGAGATACAGGGCCTTGTGATTTTTATGTTTCGACATGTCGAGCGCAAAGGGGTCCCCGACCGCATTGGCCTCTCCGGTGCCGCGGGTATAGAACTTGCGGACGCCGCGGGCCTCGGCGTTGGCCCGACCATAAAACACCAGATCCCCCATGGCCATGACCGTTTCCGGAGAGGAGCCCAGCCACCAATTGACCAGATCGAAATGATGGGTGGCCTTGTGAACCATCAAGCCGCCGCTGTTGCGTTTGTCCCGGTGCCAGCGGCGAAAATAATCCGCGCCGTGGATGGTATCGAGCAGCCACTCGAAATGCACCGAAGTCACTCGCCCAATGGCTCCATTCATCAACAACTCCTTGATTTTGCTGTTGCGGGGGGCGTATCGGTAATTGAAAGTCACCGTTAATTTCCGTCCCGTCCGCTCCCGGGTGTCGAGAATGTGCTGACACTTCCGCTCATCCGTGGTCATCGGTTTTTCCGTGATCACATCGCAACCGGCCTCCATGGCCCGGCAAATGTACTCGTCGTGGGTGCGGTCGATGGTCGTGACAATCACCGCGTCGATTTTCTGTTCCTTGAGCATGCGCTCGAAATCCTCCGGGGCGGCTTCGGCCACCTTGGGGTGGGCATATTCCTCCTGCAAGCGGCGGTTGTAATAGGCCATCCGCCCCGGATTGAGGTCACAAAACCCCGCCAATCGGCATCCGTTTTCCGGGCCGCTTTTGGCCAGATAATGTATGTACATGTTGGACCGTCCGCCCGTCCCCACAACCGCGTATCGTTTTTCGTTTGACATGAAAGAACTCCTGGTTTCGATTGAAAAAATGGAATTTACTTGTTTTTCTGGTATTTTGGAAGGACAGTTTCAATCCAAAACCTGACAATAACGAACATCGAGAATCCCATGCTGAAATACATCAACGCCGGAGAAAGGTTCTATGCCGAAAAGCCCGTTTTCGCCTATGCGCGCGGAGCGGTGGAATTTCAAGTGATCTTGTCGGGCAAAGCGCGGCCTTGTCGGGAAAACATGCGATTTCCAGAGGTGGAGTCTCCCGTGTTGTGGGTCAACGGCCCCGAATCGGAACACGGCTGGACCGACCGGCCCGGGGAGCGGTCCGAGGTGATCGTGTTTCAATTCCACGAAGTCAACCCGGTGGTGTTGCGCGCCCTGGGGCCGAAAGGATTTTTCTACAAAAAGTTGCTTTCCGCTGAAGTCGGGGAAGTCGAGCAACTTCACGCAGCCCTGAAACGGATGATGGACGCGCCCATGAGCCTGGATCCACTCCGCATGGACCGTGCCAAGGCGGATTTGTGTTTGCTGGCGCTTCGGGATTTGCCCCGGGACCAATTGCGGGAAATCCATGAATACGCGCAATCAAAAGTCGACCAGGCCATTTCCTGGTATCGGGAACGGCTGACGCAATGCCCCACGGTGCGGGATCTCGCCGCCGCCGTCCACGTTTCACCCGTGCATTTGCGCCGGCTTTTCCAGCACGTGCTTGGACGTTCGCCCCACGCGGTGATGAATGAAATCCGCATGGAAAACGCCCTGCGTTGGTTGCGCGACGAGCACATGCGGGTTTCGGAAGTTTCGGCTCGCCTTGGATACAGCGAACCCTCCGCCTTCACCCGCGCCTTCCGGGCCTGGTATCGCCATCCCCCCGGACACGTACGGCCGTAACGTCCGCCTTTTCACATCAAATCGCTCTAAAAAACCCTGGCTTCGAGCGCTTCCCACCTTTTGAAGGTTTTTTCCAGTTCCCGGGTGAGTTTGCCGAGGTATTCGTGCGCGGCTTTTTGTTCGGTCTCGGGCAATTGATAAAATTCCGGGGTGGACATGCGCAGGGTTTCCCGTTCAATGCGCGCTTCCATGGTTTCGAGTTTGGCGGGCAGGTCCTTGAGTTCCTTTTCCTCCCAATTGGTCAGTCGCTTGATGCCGGGGGCCTTTGCGGCGGGCTTTGGCGGTGTCGCGGCTTTGGAGGGCTGGGGCTTGGTTTCCTTTGGACGCTGGTCCAGCCAGTCGTCGTAGCCGCCCGGATATTCTTTCAGCCGTCCCTCCCCTTCGAACACGATGGTCGAAGTGACCACTTCGTTGAGGAATTCCCGGTCATGGCTGACCAGCAGGAGGGTGCCGTCGTATTCCACCAACAGGCTTTCCAGCAACTCCAGGGTTTCCATGTCCAAGTCGTTGGTGGGTTCGTCCATCACCAGCACGTTGGAGGTTTGCGTAAACAATTTGGCCAGCATCAGCCGGTTGCGTTCCCCACCGCTGAGGACCTTCACGGGGGTGCGGGAGCGTTCGGGACTGAAGAGAAAATCCTCCAAATACGAAATCACATGTTTCTGCTTTCCCTGGATCACCACCATGTCGCTGCCTTCGCCCACGTTTTCGAAAATACTGGCCTCTTCGTCCAATTGAAAGCGATGCTGGTCATAGTACGTGATGTCCAGCTTGGTACCGTGGATCACCTCCCCGGACTGCGGGGGAAATTTTTGCAACAGCAAGTTCAGCAGCGTGGTTTTCCCGCAGCCGTTCGGTCCGATCAGCCCGATTTTATCGCCGCGCATAATGGTGGCGCTGAAATCCTTGATCAGAGGGTCCTCTTCCCATTTGTGGTTCAAGTGCTTGACTTCAATCACCTTGCGTCCGCTGCGGGCCGAGGTTTCGGCAGTCAGCGTCACCGATCCGGTCCGCTCCCGTCGGGCCCGGCGTTCCTCGCGCAGGGCTTTCAGCGCCCGCACCCGTCCCTCGTTGCGGGTCCGCCGCGCCTTGATCCCCTGGCGGATCCAGGCCTCCTCTTGGGCCAGTTTTTTATCCTGCAGGGCGAACTGTTTCTCCTCGGCGTTCAGACGCTCCTCGCGGCGGATCAAGTATTTGTCGTAGCCGCAATCCCAGTCGCTGAGTTGTCCCCGGTCCAGCTCCAGAATTCGGGTGGCCAGGGATCGCAGGAACGCCCGGTCGTGGGTTACGAACAACACCGCGCCGGCAAAACGCTTGAGCATGTTTTCCATCCATTGAATCGACGCGATGTCCAGATGGTTGGTCGGTTCGTCCAGCAACAGCAAATCCGGCTCCGCCGCCAGCGCCCGGGTCAACAAAACCCGTCGTTTTTGCCCGCCGGAGAGGTCCGAAAATTCCTGAAAGGCGTCCACGTCCAGTTGAGAGAAAAGCATGTCCACCTTGCGAATGATTTCCGGATCGTGGGAATCGACCCCCAGACCGGCTTCCACGACATCGCGGGCCGTGCCCGGCAAATCGCGGGGCACTTCCTGGGGAAGCATGGCCACTTGGGCGCCGGAACGGAACGACAGCGTTCCCGCGTCCGGCGTTTCCTGCCCCGACATGATCCGCATCATCGTGGATTTTCCCTCCCCGTTCCGTCCCACCAGACAGACCCGCTCCCCTTTTTCCAAGGTGAAAGAAACCTCGTCGAGCAAGCGGGGGCCGCCATAGCCAATGGTTAAATTTTGTACGCTGAGTAAAGCCATGAAAATTTCTTCGGGGTAGGGGGGGAGGGAAAAGGGATGCTCTTAATCAAATGAAAGCCCGTTTGTCGAGGCATAGGTGTTGTCCCTTCCTCTCTCATATGGTACACTTTGACAAAGCCTCTCAATCTGATCACTGGAGATTTCAACATGAAAAACATCATTCGTACCTGCCAAACCCTCTTCTTCGCCGCCATCGCGTTGCTGTTCAGCGCCTGCGGAGATCCGAACACCGTCAGCGTGGCCACCGACAGCGGCTTCGTTCCCTTCGAGTTCATCGATGAAACCACCGGCGAGCTGATCGGGTTCGACATCGACCTCATCAACGCCATCGCCGAAGAAGCCGGCCTCGAACTCCGCATCAACACCATGGAATTCGACGGACTCATCGCCGCCGTGCACACCGGACGCCACGACATTGGCATCGCCGGCATCACCATCACCGAAGCCCGCAAAGAACAGGTCGATTTTTCAGATCCGTATTACGACGCCGGGCTCATCATCGCCGTCAGGGCGGACAACGACACCATTGCCAGCGAGGCCGACTTGGCCGGAAAACGGGTCGGCACCCGCTCCGGCACCACCAGCGAAACTTATCTCCGGGAAAATCACCCCGAAGCCCGCATCGTTGCCTTTCCCGGCATCGTCGAAGCGTATATGGATCTCAACGCCGGTCGGGTTGACGCCATTCTCTACGACGTTCCCAACGTGCGCTACTATGTCAGCCAGGGTGATGGCGAGCAGCTCAAAACCGTGGGCGACGTCCTCCAAGGCGAACAGTACGGGATCGTGTTCCCCAAAGGCTCCCCGCTTGTCGAGCCCGTGAACGAAGCCCTGCGCACCCTGCGCGAAAACGGCACCTACGACCGCATACACGCCAAGTGGTTCGGAGAGCCCGCCGATCCCGAATAAGCATCCCTCCAACCGCCTGCCCAACCGGCATCCGATCCGCCGCCATCCGCAATGATGGATTCCCACTACATCCAAGTCCTTCCCTTTCTATTCCGGGGACTGGGCTGGACCCTGCTGATCACCTTCTCAGGGTTGGCCGTGGGATTCTGGCTCGGGGCCGCCGCCGGCCTCGCCCGTGTCTCACCTCCAGGGGTTCTCCGAGGCGCCGCCGCTGTGTACGTCGAAGTCATCCGGGGAACGCCCATTCTCGCGCAGATACTCTTCGTGTATTACGGCCTTTCAGACCTCCTCGGCATCAACATGCCCAACTGGCTGGCCGCTATCCTCGCCATCGCCATCAACGCCGGAGCCTACATCGCCGAAATCGTGCGCGGCGCCGTGCAGTCCATTGATCCCGGACAACGCGAGGCCGGCCGTTCCCTCGGGCTTTCCGCGCGGCAAACCATGCGCCATGTCATCTGGCCGCAGGCCCTCCGCCGTATGATCCCGCCACTGGGCAACCAATTCATCATCAGCCTCAAAGACACTTCCCTCTTCTCCGTCATCGCCGTCGGGGAAATCATTTACCACACCCGGCAATACTACAGCAACACCTTCGCCCCCTTCGAAGCCCTGACCATGGCCTGTGTTTTCTATCTCATGATCACCATTCCCAGCTCCCTCTACCTACGGCGGGTCGAACAACGCATGGAGGGCAAATGATCCGCACCTGGCAACTCACCAAAGCCTTTGGAGAACACACCGTGCTCCGGGACATCAACCTCGAGATCCGGCAGGGCGAAGTGCTGTGCGTCATCGGCCCCTCCGGTTCTGGCAAAAGCACGCTCCTGCGCTGCCTCAACGGACTCGAAAGCGCCACCACCGGCGAAGTGGAACTCGACGGCGAACGCCTCGATACCCACGCGCCCGGCATCAACGCCATGCGCGCCAAGCTCGGCATGGTCTTTCAGCACTTCAACCTTTTCCCCCACCTCACCGTCCTCCAAAACCTCACCCTCGCCCCCCGTCAGGTTCTCGGTCTCGACGAAGCCACCGCCGACCAAAGAGCCTACAAACTTTTGGAAAAAGTCGGTCTCCTCGACAAAGCGCACGCCCGTCCCGAGAACCTTTCCGGCGGACAAAAGCAACGCGTCGCCATCGCCCGCGCCCTCGCCATGGAACCCGAGGCCATGCTCTTCGACGAACCCACCTCCGCCCTCGACCCCGAACTCGTCGGCGAAGTTCTCGCCGTCATGGAAGACCTCGGACGCGAAGGCATGACCATGGTCGTCGTCACCCATGAAATGGGTTTCGCCCGCCGCGTCGGCACCCGCGTTCTCTTCATGGACCAAGGCCGTATCCTCGAAGAAGGCACCCCCGAACAACTCTTCGACGACCCCCGACATCCCCGCACCCAAGCCTTTCTCGGACAAATCCTCTGAACACACGAAACCCTCATAACCCTTGGAAACATGAAAGCCCTGATTCTCTTTGTATTCGCCTGCGCGTCCATCCTCGCCTATGCCCAGGGTCTCCCCGAAACCCTGCAACCCTCCTGGAACCACGGTTTGCGTCTGGAAAATGCCGACGGCAGCTACCGTTTTCAGTTTGGCGGACGCTTCCAACAAGACATTGCCTGGTTTTCAACCCGGGGAGGACTGGACCGGGACATACCCGAAATTGAAGACGGCACCGCCTTTCGCCGCGCACGCCTTTACGTCGCCGGAAGCTTTCCCAATCAGCTTGCATTTCGCACCGAGTACGACTTTGCCGGAGGGGAAGCGGGATTCCGGGACCTTTGGTTGGAGGCCCGCGAACTCCCCTGGCTGGGCAGCCTCCGCATGGGTCGCATGTTGGAACCCTTCGGGCTCGAGGGGACCTCCCCCAACGGGTATTTCACCTTCATTGAACGCGGACTTCCAGCCGCCTTCATCCCCTTCCGGAACACCGGGCTCCAGGTTCGCAATCACACCGAAAATGGCGGCATGACTTGGGCCGCCGGGATGTTTACCCACACCGACGGATTTGGCGATTCCGTGGAGAACCCCGGCCACAGTCTCACCGGGCGACTGACCTTGCTTCCGCATTACGCCGAAAACGGGAGAAACTGGTGGAACCTCGGCATGTCCGCCAGCCACCGAACCCCCTCGGACGATCAGGTCCGATTTCGTGCACGTCCGGAAGCCCATGTGGCCCCATTTTTCGTCGACACCGGAGCACTCGACGCGGACGGTACCCTGCTGCTGGCCCTCGAAACCGCGGCCACCTGCGGCCCCGTCTCCCTGCAGGCGGAAATGATCCGGGCCGAAGCTGACACTCTCGAAAGCGAAGCCCATCCCGGAGGGACCCGTCGTTTTCAGGGGTATTACCTCT
>PXAS01000378.1 GCA_003565815.1 PVC group bacterium | reverse complement strand
CGATGAAATCGAGTTCATCGCTTTGCTTGAAGCCGGGAAAGTTGAAAAGATGTTCGGTGCGGGTATAGTCCACCCCAAAAAATCCGCCGGAGGCATCGGGGTACATCTCGGGCATTTGCGCGTGTACATTCAGGGTGATGATTGAAAGCAGGATCAAAGCAAATTTTTTGAACGGGGTCATGAAGTCTCCAAAGGTTGTCAAGGACAGGTTTCCTCCCTGAAAATCTAGCAAAAGTCAAAAGAATATCCATAATTTTCCTGTTACACATGACTAAAATATCTATATTGACATCATAAAATTTCAAACGTGACCACCGGTGAAAACGGTTGGGCCGCAGAGGGAATTTATTTTCCATTTGGGGTATGCGCCAAGGCCCGCAGGATGGTGTCGAGGACCATGTTGAGTTCTTTGCCCAGATCTCCGGTAAGGAAACGGATGATCCGGTATCCATTTTCCTGGAGGAGCATGTCTTTTTTGCGATCGCGCCGATAGGCCTCCTCGCGGTTGAAATGCTCGGGACCGTCCAGTTCGATCACCAGTTTTTTCTCCCGGCATAGAAAATCGACTTCCATGTGCGCATAGCCTTGGAAGGGAATCGGCAGGCGTGGATTGAGGTGAAAATGGGCCCGGGTCTCCGGCAACGTTTGCAGACGTTCATAGAGAAAAGCTTCGGCCGCGCTTCGCGCCCGATGGATGTCTTGGGTTCCGTTGAGTTCGTGTACGGAGGTGGTGTCCACGAACAGTTTGGCCAGAGGGGTGGCCACGCCGTCGCGCACCAGGCGCTGCACGCTGGCTGCGTGAGATTGTTTCCAGGGATGATTTAAAGGCAGTGGCACATCCGGGGGCCAGCCGGGAAGAGCGCTGGCGGGCATCAGCACCGTATAGCCCAGCTTTCCGTAACTTTTGCAGCGGCGATTGAACATGCGCGCGAGCATGGGAACATTCAAATCGGCATAATCATAGACCGTCACCTTGGTTTTTCCTTCGTATTGCCGGTGTAAACGTCCCAGATATTGGGCCACGGTACCGCGCCAGGAAATGGGGAGGGTCAAAAAAAGGCTGTCGAGGGGTGGATGATCGAAACCTTCTCCGATAAATTTGCCCGTGGCAATCAGGACGGGGGGGGAATCCTTTGGTTCCGCGCGCAGGCGTTCGAACGTATCTTGAGTCTGTTTTCGGGTCATGCCCCCTTGCAGGAGACAGGTTTTCAATTTACGTGCCTGTAAAACCTCGGCCAAAGCTTGAATGTGGGCGGTGCGTTCGGTCAGAATCAGTGGATGGGCGCCGGCTTTGACGGCTGTCTCGATTTCGTCGCAAATCATTTGGTTGCGGGGGGCGTCCACGGTCAACTGATGCATCAATTCCACAAAGGCGGTGCGGAGGTTGTCCGAAAGCGGGTTGATGGGGGAGAAAGATGTGGGGCGGACAATCACCTGACGTTCCAAAGCCTCGGTTGAGGAATGATTGCGGGCATCCACTTGATAGCGAATAGGGCCGCACTGCATGAAAATAATCGGATGGTGTCCATCTTTTCGCGTGGGCGTCGCCGTCAGTCCGGTAATGTATTTGGCTTTTGCACGACGGACGGCCAATTCGAAATTCCGTGCGGAGACATGGTGACATTCATCGACAACCAAGTGACCGTAATCGGCCACCCGGTCGTCGACGACATCCTTGCGGACAAGGCTTTGAAGCAGGGCGATGTCGATCCGCCCTTTCAATTTTTTTCGTCCGCCGCCCAAGCAGCCGATCTCCCGCACATCGATATCCAGAAATTCCGCCAGACGTTCCCGCCATTGATCCATGAGGCTTTTCCGATGCACCAGAACGAGTGTGTTGACATTTCGTTGGGCGATCAGCCAAGCGGCCAACACGGTTTTGCCAAATGCGGTGGTGGCGGAGAGTACGCCGATATCGTGTTGCAGCATTTCCCGGCCCGCTTTGCGTTGGTCCGGTTTCAGTTCTCCTTGGAAGGTGACGTGGATGGAGGCGCCGTGGTGACGCTTGTCGGTAAGTTCATAAGTTGCGCCGATCGCTTTCAAAAGTGAAATCACCTCCTTGAGACATCCCCTGGGCAAGGCGATATGTTCGGGGAATTCTTCGGCGCAGGCAATAATCCGGGGTTTGTTGAAGACCGGGAGACGCATGGCTTGGGCTTTATAGAATTCGGGGTTTTGAAAAGCGGCCAAGCGGAGGAGCCGGTTTCGCAAAGGTGGCGGAAGCTCATGACGGGAGACGTATAGTTGGTCGGCCAAAATCATTTGGATGGGTTCGGAAATTTCGGGGAGAACCAACTTCGGGCTTTTTCGGGAGGGCGGCGCGGTCCAGGGCGCGGCTGCGAAATCATCGTCAGGCACGGGTCGAACTCCGAGCAACCCGCCCTTGGTTTCGGCTTCGTGAATCCAATTTTCGATTTCATCGCGCCCCACGCGTCCCAATGAGGACAAAAAGGCCCATTGATCTTCATGGGCGTTCAAGTTTTCGTCGAGAAAAACCGTATTCCCCAGCTTTCGGGCCAGGCCCTGAAGGGGAAGGGCGATCAGGTTGCCGAACCCGCCTTTGGGAAGCGTGTCCTGATTGGGGAAAATCCGATCATAGGAGGCAAACCCCAGGTCGGGGCGGCGTTCCATGGAACCGGTCAGTAACAAGGTGGCCAGCTTTCGGGCAAGGGTTGCCGGAATGGGTTCGGAGAAAAAGCACCAAAGATGGGCGCCGTTTCCCGAGCGCGATCGTTCCAGCGCCGCCGGAACGCCCATGTTTTCCGCGGTTTCCATGAGAGCCCGCGCATCATTTTGCCATTCGTCCTTGTCCAAATCAATGGCGACCCAAAAACAGGTTTCGTCCAGGAGCATCGGGTAAACCCCCATGACAAAAGGCTGACCCGCCTCGTCGCTTCCGGTCAGATGTCGGCGGATTCTCTGATCGCTCACCTCCAGAAACTTCCGGTTGGGGCACTCGGCGCATTTGATCTTTGGTTTTGCACAGATACCCGGTATCCATTCGTTGCCGCAGGCGGGCGCGTATCCGGCCCGCCCCGTTCGCCGGCTTTCAAAGCGTAGGGGATAGACATCCTCCCGTCCGCGGAACAAACTGCGAAAGAGTCTTATTTTTTCAGCGGGAGAGGCGCTCCGGGTGATCATCCAACTTTACTCCACGGGCACGCATCCATCTGCGAGAGCAGGAACTTCCCGGTCCAGGCGGTCACCGAGCCGGTCCAACGCCCGTTCCAGATCGAAATGCGACTGGAAGTTCAACCAGAACTGCGGCGAAACGCCGAAATATCTTCTCAGCATCACGACCTATGAATGACTTGAGCATCAGCAAAACGTAACGCGTCCCGGTAATACCGTCAAGCGTTATTGATTCATTTGTTCCCTGGACGTCGCATATGGTTCGTTCGCCCCGTGCGAGGTTCAGGGTTCAAAGCTTGCTCTGTTTCTAACCCTGAGTTTGCCGAAGGGTTCGAGGTTGGGTGTAGAGATCGAACTCGTCTGACCCGGTGGACTCGTCGGACAGGAGTGTCCGCGCTTGGTTTTTCGGGTTTCTGCAAGGATTATTGCGCCATGCGGCGGACTTGTTCGAGGGTGCGGCGGAGGCCGGGGAGGTCTTCGATGCGGAGGGCGGCTTCGAGCAGTTCGATGGCCTGGCGCGTATCGCCCGCCCGGGCTTCGGCCACCCCCTGCAACCAGAGTCCGCGGGCTTGGTGGCCGGGTTGACGTGACAGACGTTCGAAGTGGGGCACGGCCTCGCGGGGATTGTCGTTCTGCATGTGGGCTTCGCCCATCAGGCGGAGCAGGGCCGGATCCAGAGGCGCCTCCGCGAGCGCGGTTTCCAATTTTCGGATGGCGGCGGGCGCGTATTCCTCCAACATCAAGACTTGCGCCTGAATGCGGGCGAGGCGTATTTTTTCCGTTTTCCCGGAAATCTCGGGAATGTCTTCCAACAAAATTTTCGCCCCTTCCAAGTGCCCCAGTCCCAGCAGTCCCTCGGCGAGACGGAGACGATGGGCGCCGTCCTCGCGAAGGGCGGCGTGGGCGCGGTGCATGCGAAGCACTTCCAGGGGACGGTCCAGGAAGGTGTAGAGTTCCATGAGCCGTTTGAGATCGGCGGTTTCCAAGGCTCCCAGTCTCCGGGCGGTTTCCAGTCGTTTGACCGCGAGTTCGGGCTGATCCCGGGACTGGGCGAGGTCGGCGTACAAGCGCCAGAGCCCGGCCCGGTTGGGATGTATTTCGATCAACTGGCGAACGATTTTTTCGGCTTCGGCAAAGCGTTCCTGGTTCAAGAGGGTGCGGGCCAGGCCCTCTCGGGCGGGACCGTGGTCCGCTTGCAGCAGCAGCACTTCCCGATAGGCGGCTTCGGCGACGATGCTGTCGTCGAGGGCCTCGGCGAGTCTGCCGAGGGCTTCATGGGTGCGCGCGTCGCGGAGTCCTTCGGCCATGGCGGCCTGCACCGCCTTGAGGGCGGGCCCCGGGGCATCCGAAGCCAGGGAGGCCGCGACCAGGTTCATGAGCGCGTCGCGGTAGGTGGGGAGAATTTCCAGGGCGGCTTCATAGGCCGAGATCGCTTCCGCATGGTCTTCGAGGGCGGCGTGCTGATCGCCCATCCACCGCCAAAGGAGGGGATCCCGTTCTTCGGGCGGGACTGCGAGTGCGGCCTCCATGGCCGCGTCCGGGTGGTCCGCGGATTGGGCTTGGATGCGGTTGAGGCGCTCCTGTTGGGGACGGGACAGCTCCGGCGTGGTCGTCGGGGCCTGTCCCCGGACGGAAAAGCCGAAGGCGTACATAAGAACGAGGAAAAATACGGGAAATCGTTTCATTGCAATTCAAAGCTGATGCGTTGGCGGACCCGCACGGACACGGGTTTGTTTTGGTGACGTCCGGGTGTGAAGCGCCAGCGGGAGGCGGCCTGGACGGCGCTGCGGTTGAAAATGTCGTCGGGACTGGCGCCGGTGACGCGAATGTCCTCGACGGTGCCCTCGGCGGTGACGACAAATTCGAGGTCCACCCAGCCTTCGATGCGATGCATGCGGGCCCGGGGCGGATAGAGGGGGCGCAACTGGGAGCGGGGGGTGGGCGCCTTGTCTATTTGTCCGACATCAAAGACCGTGGGCGCACTGGAGGGCATGCCCGTCATGCGCAAGGGGTCGGCGGTCCATTCCGTGGGCGTGAAGACGGCGGGCATGGACATGGAGGGTGCGCTGGGGAGAAGCGGGGGCGGGGCGGGCAGTTGCAGTTCCGGCATGGGCGCGGGAGCGGCGGCTTCGGGGGATGGCGGGGCTTCGGGAAGGCTCAAGGACGGAGGCGGCGGCGGAGGTTCGCTGACCATGGGCATGGAACGGACTTGTTGTTGGGCGCCGAGGTTGAGGTTCCTGAGGGTTTCCAGGAGCGGCACTGCCAAAAACAGGGCCAAGGTGCAGGCCAGGGACGCCAGGGCCACGCTCCAGGTCCACCTTGGCGCCGGAGGCGCGGGATTGTGGGCCGGGTTCACGGTCGGGCCTCCCGGCTGGCGGAGATGAGCACCTGTTCGGCTCCCCCCCGTTTGCATTCGTCGTAGAGTTCCACCAAGAGTCCGGTGCGGGCGTCGGCATCGGCCTGAATGAGCACGGGAACGGGGCGGGTTCTCATGCGTTGGCGGACCAGGGCGCGAACACTGTTCATGGGAATGTCGCGCCCGGCGGAGACGATGCGTCCGTCGCGGGTAAGGGCGATTTGCAGGCTCAGGCGGTCGGCGTCCCGGGCACTGAGGGCGCGCGGGGTTTCGATGTCGACTCCGGTTTCCTGTACGAAGACGGCCGTGACCAGAAAGAAAATCAACAGCAAAAAGACCACGTCGATCAGGGGCGACAAATTGATGTCCACCGGGCGTTCCTCCCGCAGGTTGTATCCGCGGCGTTTCATGCGTTCCTTCTTTCGTGGCGAGCCCGGGCCAGGGCCACGTCCACCTGCTGGGCCAACCGTTGCAGGCGCGCGAGGCCGAAGACCCCGGGGATGGCGATGAGCAGTCCGAATTGCGTGGTCACCAGGGCCTGGCGAATCCCGCCGGCGATGCGGCGTCCGGGTTCGCCGGACAAGTCGGACACGGCGTCAAAAGTGCCGACCATGCCCAGCACGGTGCCGAGAAGGCCCACCAGCGGGGCGGCGGCGGTGAAGGCCGCGAGAATGCCGAGATCGCGGCGGGCGAGTTGCCGCCACTCCTCCTCCCGGTCTTCGCTCAATTGCATGGTTTCCGCGGTGCGGGCCAGGGTGCGCAAACTGCCGAGACTCCGAAAAAAATAGGCCCAGATGCCAAATGCCAGCAACGCCAGCACGGCCAACAGGGGGCCGCCCGCCAGCCAATAAGACTGGATGGCTTCTCTCGCCGGGTTCATGGGTGGAGGTCCTCCGTGTCGGGAAGCGTTTGCGCGGCGGACGCGTCCCCGCGGCGGTGACGCGCCTGAATGAATCCGGCGATGCTTTGCTCCAATTCGCTGATGATGACCCGCACCCGCCGCGATAAAAAGGCGTGGGCCAGCAACACCGGCACCGCGATGATCAGGCCGGACATGGTGGTGACCAGGGCTTCGGAAATGCCTTGGGAGAGGATGCGTTCGTTGCCGGAACCGAAAAGGGTCACCAGCTCGAAGGTATGGATCATGCCCGTAACCGTCCCCAGCAGCCCCAAAAGGGGGGCGACGCCGCCGAGCACCGCCAGGGTGCCCAAATGGCGGTCGAGGCGGGGGATGACCCCCAACATGCGTTCGTGCATCAGCTCTTCGAGTTCCTCGGCGTTGGCGGTGGAGTGCGCGAGCGCGCCCTGCAACAAGGTGCGCAGTGGTTCCCGCGCTTTGGAGACGTGGCGGCTTGCGGTTTCAAAATCCTCCTCCCGCAGGGCCACGGCCACGGCGGAGATCAATTGGGGGTCGCGTCCGCGCACATTGATCAGGGCCAGCGTTTTCCACAGCACCAGAATCAGGGAAGCCAGGGCGGTGAGGCCCAGGGGAATCATGGTGACCCCGCCGTCCTGCAGGCGCGACAGCCAGGGGCGTGCGGCTTCGTCGAGATGCAGGGCGCGTCCGTGGGTAAGATCGGTGGGCACCTCGGCGGATTCACCGCGGATCAGGGACGGAATGGCCGGTCCCGCAACGGGCCAAAGGCGGGGCAGGGCATCGTCGGCGCGCTCGGCCAACAATCCGCTTTGCCCTTCGTCCTCGGAGGCGAACCAATGCAGGGGGCCCAGAAGCAGGGCGGTGCCGCGCAGTTCCAGCCCGTCCCGGCGCACGGCGGCGGCGGGCAATTGAAAGGGCCGGTTGAGGGTTTCGTTGATGAGATCGAAGGCTTGCAGCGTTTCCCCCGCCGCTTCCGCGGCGGATTCGGACCCTTCGAGGCGCAAAGCATGGTCAATGCGATCAAGTTGCGGCTGCAGCCAAGCCGCGGTGGCGACCGGGAGTTGGGCTTCGAGTCCGCGCCGGGCCTCGCGGCCAATGGCCCGGAGTTCCTGTTCGCGCTGACGGGCGGTTTCCAAGGCCTGCCGTTGCCGTCGGGCTTCGTCGGCGCTCTGGCGCTGGACGCGGCGAAGCCGCTCCACTTCCTCGCGCAGGGCGGCCACGCGGGCTTCGCGTTCCCGCAGTTCCGAGTGAAGTTGACGGCGTTGTTCCCCGATTTCCTCCCGTTCGCGAAGCAGGGCGATGTTTTCCGCGCGCACTTCGTTGCGCGTTTCCACCACCGCCCTTTGGAGGGAGGCGCGGGCATGCGGCGCCAGCAAAGCGAGACCCATCAAGAAGAGCATGGCGGATTTCATTGTTCCGGCGCCTCCTCGGATGGCGTCCGGGATGGAGCGGGCGCATCGGGTGCGGGCAAGGCGTCGGGCAAAGAAAAGGGAAGGCTCAGCAGGGCGGGGGGCGCTTCCTCCCGCACCAGCCGAACCGCGTGGCGAATGCCGTCCGCGTGTGGGTGCAGGGGCTGCCATTGCCATTGTCCGTCTTCGCGGGCGCCGCGCGCGGCCCGGGTGTTGTCTCCGCTGACCGCCAGGGCGTGGGCGGTGCCGATCCAGAGCACATCCATCTCCCGCCGCTGGCCGTCCAAATCGATCAGGGTCGGGGTCACGTGCAATTGGGTTTGCAACTGCAAAAGACGGTTTCGCAAGGCGAGGAGGGCCCGGAAGCGTTGCAGGGGATCGTCCCCCGCGCTTTCCAGGGAATCCCGTTCATCGACCAATTGATTGAGCAAAGGAGACGGCAAGCCGACGAGAAGATTTTCGAGCGAATTCGCGGAAGCTTCCGCGGTCCGGCCCAGTTGGGCCATGGAGGCCTCGCGCGTCTCCAGTTCCGCGAGCAGATCCGCCTGTTGGGCTTCGGTTTCATCCCCGCGTTCCTGCAACTGTTCGCGTTCCTCGAGCAATCGGGCCTCGGCTTCTTCCAGCAGCGAGGTTTCCAGGCGGATTCGGGCTTGTTCATCGCGCCAGGACTCCGCCTCTTGGGCCCGCGCCGCCCGCAGGGCCACCCATTCCGAAGTCAAAGACTCCAAGGTGGACAGGTCGGCGGACCTTTCGGCATGCAGGTTCAGTGTGAAAAGCAAACAGGGAATCAGAAAAAACTTCATGCGCCCCCTTTACGCGATTGAGCGGCGATTCTCAAGCATTCGTCACGACAAGGTGTCAGTCAGAGTTCGTGGTCCTTTTCAGAAATCCCGAATTCCCTGCGTTTCTCGCTTGAACATTTGCAATCCATCGCGCATGTTGGGGCTGTTTACCCAATTAACCTCAAAGGAGTTTCATGAAGATGTTGAACCTTAAAACCTTGTTTGCCGCCGGCTTTCTTCTGTCCGGTCAAATGCTTTTCGCGCAAACCGTCATGCACGCGGGCGTCGTGGATGGTGCCGATCTGCTGGTCGCCGGCCGCGTGTCCAATTTCAACCAATCCGCCTTTGCCAAGGCGATGAAGGAGCAACAACCCGAAGAGATGAAAGCGCTCACCCGGGAAAAACAGGCCAAATTCACCGCCGCCACCGGGTTGGAGGAAGAAGACTTGGAAACCATGATCGCTTCGGTGAAAATCTCGGATTTGGACCTCGAGAACATGGGGCCGGATCAAGCGGACAAGGTCCAAGCCGTTCTGGCCTTGCAATTGAAAAAGGCCATTACCCTGGATCAATTGGAAGCGGGCATGAAAGTCATGCAGGAAGACGCCCCCGGCGCGTCCACCCTTTCCCGCGCCACCCTTGGCGGCACCGATGTCGTGGAAATCAAACCCACCAATGACATGGGCACGGGTTCTTTTTACGCCGGCTTGTCCCCCGACGGCCAAACCGTCATTGTCACCATGAACGAAGGATCCATGACTTCGGCCCTGGAGCGGGTTGCCGCCGGCCGCGGCGGTGCGCCCAATCCGGCCATGGGACAGGCCATGCAAGCTTTGGCCAACCAACAATTGCAATTGGCGCTGGTATTGCCCGACAATGTCAAGCAAGGGATGCGCGCCGCCATGCAGGGCGGGGGCAACATGGGCCCCATGGGCGCATTCATGAATACCCAAAGCCTGCTGCTCGGGGCGACGGCCGATGAAAAATTGGATCTGAAACTCATGTTGGACGTCGGGGATGCCGCCGCCGCGCAAATGCTCGGTCAAAACGCGCCCATGATGATGATGATGGTGCCCGGCGCCGCCCAGATGGGCGAAAAGCTGAAGTTTGGTTCCGAAGGCAATGTCTTTCAGTTGAACGTCAGTCTGAGCCCGGAAGACATGCAACCGGATCTCAATGGCATGCAGCAAATGCAGGGATTCTGATCCTCCGAAACCCATTCGCCATGAATCGCGCGGGCAATCCCCGCGCGATTTTTTGCTTTGCTATACAAAATACCTATACAAAATACCTGTTGCTATATAGCTCGGGAACTTTGGGGGGCGCTTTAAATCCAATTCGTTTCATGCGCTTGCAATCCCCTGATTTTGACCAAGAGTATGTCATGAGCAAAGCGCGTCATGAAAACCCGGACGGCGACCCGAGCGTGGATCCACACCGAAGTTGGATGATGAGTCGGGTGAAGGGCAAAAACACCAAACCGGAGATCAAGGTGCGCGCCATGTTGCATGGCATGGGGTTGCGATTTACCGTGAACGGTCCGCTCAACCGCGACCTCCCCGGAAAACCCGACATTGTTTTGCCCAAAT
>PXAS01000331.1 GCA_003565815.1 PVC group bacterium | reverse complement strand
CTTGCCTTTTCCCGAACTTTGTCTTGAGCTTTGTCTGAAACTTTGTCCGAGAAAAGAATTGCCTGTTGCTATATTGGGAAGGAAATCCGAACGTTGAACGTCGAACGTCGAACATCGAACGTCGAACCGGACGGGGCAAAGGAGTAGAAAATACCTGTTGCAATATTGCCTATTGCAATATTGTACGCCATCACGGAATGATTTGCAATTCTCTTAAGAACTCTGTACCATGTTTGGAAATGATTCACGCTCAATTTCCGGGCATATCATTCAATCTTTAGGAGACGTACAGATGAATAACGAAACAATGACACTGCTGGGCGTGATAATTCTCGGGGGGTTGGCGGGATGGATTTCCGGCCTGCTGGTCAAGGGCTCGGGCTTTGGATTGATTGGCAATATCGTGGTGGGGATCGTGGGCGCGATTTTTGGCGGTTGGCTGTTTCGTCAACTGGGGATTACCACCGGAAGCGAGTTCCTGGGCTCCCTAATCACGGCGGTGGTGGGGGCGGTGGTGTTGCTGTTCCTGATCTCCCTGGTCACTCGAAAACGATAGCCTCACTCCCATTCGATGCTGGCGGGGGGCTTGGTGGAAATGTCGTACAGGACGCGGTTGACCCCTCTGACGCCATTGAGAATTTTATTGGAAATTTCCCGGAGAACCGGGAAAGGAATTTCAACCCAGTCGGCCGTCATGGCATCCTCGCTGATGACCGCCCGCAGGGAAACGGGATATTCGTAGGCCCTGACATCGCCTTTGACTCCCACGGATTTAGAGGAAAGCAATGTGGTGCAGGCCTGCCAGATCTTGTCATACCAGCCGTGTTTGCGGAGGGTGGAGATGAAAATGTGGTCGGCTTCGCGGAGGATATCGAGTTTTTCTTTGGTGACCTCGCCGGGGCAGCGAACCGCGAGTCCGGGTCCGGGAAAAGGATGCCGGTTGAGCGCGTAGGCGGGAATGCCCAGGGAGGTGCCGAGGGCGCGGACTTCGTCTTTGAACAGCTCGGAGAGCGGTTCGAGTACGCGGCCTTCCTTTTTCAGTTCCATGATGCGGTTGACGCGGTTGTGGTGGGTTTTGATGACCGAGGCGATGGAGCCGCTGGTGGCGCTTTCAATGACGTCCGGATACAGGGTGCCCTGGGCAAACAATTCCACGGTTCCGGCGTGGTCAAAAAACACGTCCAGGAAAAGGTTGCCGATGATTTTGCGTTTCGCTTCGGGGTCTGTCTCGCCTTTCAGGGCGTCCAGAAAACGTTTTTCGGCGAAGACGGTTTCGATTTCAACGCCCACTTCCGCGAATTGTTTTTGCACCTCGACGGCCTCTCCCTTGCGCAGCATCCCGGTGTCCACGAAAATGGGATGGACCTTGACGCCGGCTTCGTGCAGCAAAACAGCCAAAACGGTACTGTCCACGCCGCCGGAAACGCCGCAAACCACTTCGCGGTCACCGACTTCGGCAATGATTTCGCGGATGACTTCGCGTTTGAAGGCTTCCACGTCAAACCCCGGGTCGGCGTCGAGTTGACGCAGGAAATTTTTAAGAATGCCCCGGCCTTCGTGGCTGTGGGTCACTTCGGGATGGAACTGGATGCCGAACCATCCTTCGCGAAATTGCAGGGCCACGGGAATGCCGTCCTCATTGCGGGCGAGGATTTGCGCGCCGGGGGGGAGTTGGGAGACGGTGTCGCTGTGGCTCATCCACACCTGGGAATCGTTGGTGATGCCCTCGAAAAGGTGGTCATCGTTTTCGATGCAGAGGCGCGCGGGGCCGTATTCGCTGGTGAAAGAGGGTTTGAGGTCGCCGCCCAGTTTTTTGTTGAGCAACTGCATGCCATAGCAGACGCCGAGGACGGGGACGTCCAGCGCCTCCAGCACCTCGAAATCCACGTCGGGGGAATCGGGATCGGAAACGCTGTTGGGGCCGCCCGAGAGGATCACGCCGGCCAGGCCGGAGAGGTCTTTGAGGACGTGGGGGGGGTACAATTTGGCGTGATAGCCCAGTTCGCGCACGCGGCGGACGATGAGCTGGGAATACTGCGAACCGTAATCGAGGACGGCGATTTGAACTTCCATGAGGTATATTTCCCGGTTGTAGGCTTTAAGAAGCGCTGTAGTTGACCGGTTCCTCGGTCATGAAAACGTCGTGGGGATGGCTTTCCCGCAATCCGCCGGCGGTGATGCGGGTGAATTTGGCGTTGGCGCGCAATTCGTCGAGGTCGTGGGCGCCGACATAGCCCATGCCGGAGCGGAGTCCGCCCATGAGTTGGAAGACCACCGCGGCGAGGGCGCCCTTGTAGGGAACCCGCGCTTCCACGCCCTCGGGAACGAGTTTGCCGGAGGAGTTTTGGCCGTAGCGGTCGCCGCTGCCTTTGCGCATGGCCCCGGTGCTGCCCATGCCGCGATATTCCTTGTAGTTGCGGCCCTGCATGCGGACGAGTGCGCCCGGACTTTCGTCGGTGCCCGCCAGCAGCGAACCGACCATGACCACGTTCGCACCTGCGGCCAGGGCCTTGACGATGTCCCCCGAATAGCGGAGGCCGCCGTCGGCGATGAGGGGAATGCCGGCTTCATGGCAAACCGGGGCCACGTTTTGCACGGCGGTGAACTGGGGCATGCCCACGCCGGCAATGACCCGGGTGGTGCAAATCGAGCCGGGCCCCACGCCCACTTTCACGGCGGCGGCGCCGGCGGCAATCAAATCGTGGGCCCCTTCGGGGGTGACCACGTTGCCCGCGACCACCCGGGCGTCGGGCAGATGTTTTTTGATGCGGTCGAGCACGCCGAGGGTGGTTTCGGTGTGTCCGGTGGCGGCGTCGATGAAGAGGGCGTCGCACCCCGCCTCCAACAGGGCGGTGGCGCGGTCCAAGGCGTCCGGTCCCACGCCAATGGCGCCGCCGGCGAGCAGGTGACCGTGTTTGTCTTTGGCGGCGTTCTGGTACATGGTGCTTTTTTCGATGTCAGCGCCGGTCATCATGCCCACCAAGCGTCCATCGCCATCGACCAGGGGAAGTTTTTCGATACGGTGTTTGTAGAGGATGGCGCGAGCGTCCTCCAGGCTGTAGCCGGGTTTGCCGGTAACGAGCCTTTCGAGGGGGGTCATGACCTCGTGTACTTTGATGGCGGCGGGGTTGTCGTGATAGCCGATGTCGCGGCTGGTGATGATCCCCACCAAACGGCCGTCGTCTTCCACCACCGGAAAGCCGCTGACCCCACGGCGATCCATGATTTCCAGCAGGTCCGCCAAGGTGGAGTCGGGGGTGGTGGTGACGGGGGTGTCGATGACGATGTTTTCGCTGCGTTTGACGTTGCGCACCATTTGCGCCTGTTCCTCGATGGAATTGTTGCGATGGATGACGCCGAGGCCGCCTTCGCGGGCGAGGGCAATCGCCAGGCGGTCTTCGGTCACGGTGTCCATGGCCGAGGAAACCAGGGGGATGTTGAGAAGCAATTCGTTGGTGACGCGGGTATTGACGCGGGCGGCGGCGGGCAGGACGGCGCTGCGTTGGGGGATCAGCAATACGTCGTCGTAGCTGAGGCCTTCCGGAATTTCATGATGGTGGAAATGTTGGCTCAAATGTTGGCTCATGGCGTGGATCCTCGATTAAACTTGTTTGGTGCCTGGCCGGTACACGGGGATGGCGGCCAGTTCCGGCGGGATTTCATCGGGCGCATAGGTGGGAAATTGCACTTGAAGGAGTGAAACCAAAGGCAATCCGTGCCAAGTTTCCGAGCCGGAACGATTTATTATGCAAAAAACACCCAAAATACGAGCGTTTTTCGCTTCGGCCATGGCACGAATTTCATGTAGGGTGCCTCCGGTGGTGATGACGTCCTCGACGAGGAGCAGATTTTCTCCCTCGCGAATTTCGAAGCCGCGCCGCAATTCCATTTTGTTTTCGGAGTTGCGTTCCGCGAAGATGGACCTTTTTTCCAGGCTCAGGCCCACGAGCTGTCCCACGGGCAGGGCGCCGATGGCGGGAAAAAAGACGGTGTCGATTTTCCCCAGGGCCTCCAACCGCGGGCGGACGGCGGCGAGATGGGGCATCAGCCGGTGCGGGTATTGGCTCAGTTGGGCCACCTGCACGTAGTGGCCGCTGTGGCGTCCGCTGGCCAGCTTGAAGTGACCCTCTTTGAGGGCACCGACTTCTTTGAGGAGGGGGAGAATGTCCGGGGAGTTACTCATGGAATGAAAATAGAATGGGGGAGGAAAAGGCGAAAGGGAAAGAAAAATAAACCTCTTCTCTTTCAAGTTCCGGGGCCAAGGTCAAGGAGATTGCGGGAAAGTTCACCGCCCGTGTGCGGCCCACACATTTCTGAAGCGCTGACGGAAATCGGCGGGCACGCCGAAAAAGATCAGCTTCCGGCCCGTTTTGCCTGGGCTCGTCGCCTGAATACAGGCGGCGGAAATGCCGGCCGTTTCGGCCGCGTTCGAGACGGCTGTCAGCAGGGCTTGGGTGACTTTGCCCCGCACGGCGAAAGCGCGGCCATCGCGGATGTAAATCGAACAGCCGCCCAAGGGGAGTCCAGAAAGAAAACGGTACCAAAATGCGTTCATGGACACGGGGTAAGGAAATGACGGAAAGAATCAAGCGGATTACTTGAAGATTGCAACCTTTTGGCGTGATGATAGGGTTGAGGACATGGCCAAATCACCCAAACCCTTCAAACCCACGCCCAAACGTTTTCATCCGCGGGGGACCGATATTGTCTACGAGGATCACGATTTGCTGGTGGTGGACAAACACGGCGGACTGCTTTCGGTGGCCTATGACGATCAGCCGGGGGAAATCAGCGCCTATGAATTGCTGCTTAACTACGTGCGCAAGGGAAACCCCAAGTCCCGGGCCCAACTCCACATGGTGCATCGTCTGGACCGGGACACCTCCGGGGTTTTGGTCTTTGCCAAACACGAAGCCGCGCGGGCCTACCTGATCGACGAGTGGGCCCAGTTCAGCAAAACCTATCAGGCCGTGGTCGCGGGCATATTGCCCCAAAAAGAGGGAACCATCACCTCGTATTTGGCCGAGGACCCCCATGCCAACGGTTACAAAATGATTTCCGTGCAAGATCCCGGACAGGGCGCCCATGCGTCCACCGGCTACAAGGTTTTACGCGAAACCAAGACCCGCAGTCTGTTGGAACTTGATTTGCACACCGGCAAAAAGAACCAAATTCGCGTGCATCTCTCGGAAATGGGGTTTCCTGTGTTGGGGGACAAAAAATACGGGGACAAAACGCCCGGAGCGGGCAAAATGGCCCTGCACGCCGCCCGCATTCTGCTCAAGCATCCCCACACCCACCAACCCATGACTTTCGAAGCGCCCGTTCCCCCGCACTTTCGGAAATACATGGCTCACTGATCCGGTTTATTTGGAACCTTTCTCATGAAGAAAGGCGTAGGGCGAAGAATATTCGGCGGTATTGACCTTTTTTCCACGAGAGAATTTGTGGCGGGAAGGGCCCTCGCTCCGGGTGGTCATGAATTGGAACAGCGCGCCGACCGTAAACAGACCCAATATCATCCACGGCGTCAGATTGTGGGCGAGGATGAGGGTCCAAATATTCGAGCTTCTCTCGAAAGCGGACTCGGTTTTCTCAAAGGGGAACGTGGAGAGAATCATCAACATCATCCAGCTGAGCAGTGCTCCGGACATGGAGGAAATGACAATGGTGAGCGGACGCAAAAATTTTAAGAGCAGCAAACCTGAAACGACGGCCGCCACCAGACTTGCGAGGATCAGCACAGGTCCCGCGAGGTGTTCCGTCAAGAGATGTGTGATCAATCCTGCTCCGAAAGAAGCCCCATAGAGAAACAGGAAAACCTTGTAGAGGTAAAAAAAGAGAAACCCCAAGGCAAGGGCACCCAAGACGGCACCCACGATCAGCAAGACCCAACGCTCGGAAGCCATTGCGGAAGAAATCGCGTACCCAATGGCCCCTCCCAAAAAAACGCCATATAGCGTCATCAATGGCCGCAATAACTTGTAGCCAAAGGCCAGGGTGACCAGGCCGGTGCATAGCAACACCCCTAAATACGCATAGATGAAGTAAATTGGGTCCATTATTCACAGTTGACCCAAAATGAAACCGGAATCAAGACAAAAAATACAAAATGATGCGACAATACCCCGTTCACTCCGGCAAGCGTACCCGGACCCGATAGACGCGGTAGTTCGGGGAAGTATGGTCCTGAATTTGAATGGGTCCCGGGGTTTCCACGGTGAGATTCACGGTGAGATCGTCTTGGCGTTTGAACATGAAAGACTCTGGCAGGCAAGACTCAGGCAGAAAAGCAATCTGGACCGATGCATATGAAGGCGACTCCATAAAAATTGGGGAAAAAAGCCGGAACGGAAACACAAAATACACACGAAACCGGATCTTGTGAAAATTTAACAAAAAATGAAATTTTCCTGGACCCCAGCGAAAAGAACCTACTTGTGCCGCCATTGAAAAAAAATGCCCGCTGAATTTGATAAACCGAAACAAACTGTGTAGGTTTGGAGAATGAAAAACATTTTTTACACCGTCGGGTGCCTGTTTCCCGCGATCATGCTTCAAGCGGTGGTGATCGTCGGATACGATCCCGAGGTACACGACCGTTTCGAGTCGGGTTATCCCAACGCGCCCGTGGAAAATGCGTCGATCAATTTCATTGGCAAGGGCCATGACTGGTCGGGCGTGGGCTGGTCGGTGAATGACCCCCGTCGCAATCTCGGGTTTATCAGTCCCCGGCATTATATCATGGCCCGGCATTTTATGCTGGCCAATGGAAGCAATGTGCGGATTCTGCGACCGGACGGGAGCGTGACGGAAGGCACCCAACAAGCTCGCAAAGCTTTGGGGCTCGGAGCGTTGGTGATCATCAATGACGAGGGCGACACCATGGAAGACCTCGCCATTGGACGGCTGTCCAGTCCTTTTTCCGCATCCGACATGCCCGTGCGGTACGGGGTGCTGGACTTGAATCCCTCTTCCACTTCCAGCAATGCCGGCGCTTACGTGGGACTTCCCCTCTTGATGGTGGGGCGGGGAAACACCAACCCCGTGACCAGTCCCAGAATTGGGGCAACGCCGGTGACCCAGGCCACCGCCAGTGGAACCGTACACGAATTCCGCACCGGCCGGAGTGAAGTGCAATTGGAAAGCGGGGATTCCGGCAGCCCCTCTTTCGTGCCCTGGACCAATCCCAATGGCGGGGAGGAACTGGTGTTGCTCGGCAACCATGCCGCGATTTCCAGCACCCAGAATGTCGACAACTTCATCGGAAGCCATCAGGTGATGAATGCGTTGAATGAAGAAATGCGCCCCCATGGATTCGCCCTGCGCATCGTCGGAAACCCCGGCCACACCTGGACGGGTCAGGAAAGTGCGAATATCAATCTGAACCGAAATTGGGGCATTGGCGGAAATCCCAATGCCACCGGAGGAACTTCCGACCGGTATGTGCAGTTCGACGGGGATGCGGCAACGACTCGAAACATCTCGGTGAACGTGAATTACAACCTTCGCGGACTCTATTTTCTTCCCTCCATTGCCGAAGGATTTGCGTTTTCCGGTTCCAACGTCCTGACCCTCGGACGCGGCGGACTCACCAATTACGACAACCATGTCCAGACCTTTTCCGCCCCGCTGCGCCTGGGCGCGGACCAGATTTGGATGCCGGGACCCGGCGGACTGGTCATACAAAATCTCGACACCAACGGGTTTTTGTTGGAGCAGCACGGAACAGGCGCCCTCACCATCAACGGCACCATAAGTGGCGGCGGTCACTTGGCGGTCAGCCGCGGGCTGATGCAGCTTGTCGGCACTTCCACCTATACCGGGGAGACCTGGGTGCATCACGGAACCCTTCAGGTCCATGGCGACATCTCCAGTTCCCCCAATGTGCGATTGGGGGCGGGCGGCGTGCTCACGGGAACCGGGCGGGTGGCCGATGTCCGCGGCGCCGGACGGGTTGAAAAAACCGGCGGGGTGCTACGCGCACAAACCCTGCATCCCCAGGAAGGCATGGACTTCAGCTTTACCTTTGGCGGGGAAGCGTTTGCCGAAAATGCCGCCCTCCGGCTTGGCGATGCCGTCCCGTTTTCGGCTTCATTTTCGGGCAACAATGCCATTGAGGTCTTCCTCGATGTCGAATCCATTGCCGATGGCCAAGTCTATCACGGCGGTTTTTTCACCGATGCGTCCGATGATTTTTCCACGATCCTCGACAACGCCAACCTGACCGTGTACATGCCCGACCCCAACGGCTCGGGATGGATTCCCCTGGACGCGGACTGGGTGGTGACCCTGGGCACCGAAACCCTCGCCCACGATTTTGGAAACGGTTTGATCGAAGGCAGGGTGATGCGTTTGGAGCTTCATGACGTCACCGAAGACGCAGGCGCCTATGAAGATTGGGTCGCCGACGTTTTTCCCCCGGGCACGCCCGAAGCGGACACCGAACCCTTCGCCGCCCCCAACACCGCCGGGCTGATCAATCTGCTTTCCTATTTTCATCGCTTGGATCCCTTGGACCCGGATATGAGCAAACGCCCGCAAATCGTTGCCGACGATGAGGATTTCGTCATACGGTTCCGCCGTAACCCTCTTGCCGGCGATCTTGATTTCGAAGTGCAAATTTCCGAGGATTTGCTGACATGGGGGCCCTCCGGACTCGTCGCCCAGGTGGTCGATCCCGATCCGGATGGCGATGGAAACAGTCAGCTGCTCGAGGCGCGCCTCCCCTTCGCCCAAGCGCCGCCCGTGACCTTTCTCCGGGTTTTCGTGATGTTTGCGGATTAGAATCGCCTTGAGTTTCAATCCCCGCGCGGTATTTTCGATCCATGGCCAAAAAGAAACCCGCATTGACCACCGCCCTGCGCATGTTGGATGCGCACGGCATTTCCTACACCACGCTGGAATATGCCTACGAAGAAAAAGGCGGAACCCGGCAGACCGCCGAATGTCTCGGGGTTCCCGAACATCAGGTGGTGAAAACCCTGGTGATGGAAACCGAAACCGGGGATCCCTTTCTCGTGCTCATGCACGGCGATCGGGAAGTGTCCACCAAAGCCTTGGCCCGTCATCTCGGCTGCAAGAGCGTAAAACCCTGTGATGCCCGGGACGCCACCCGGCACACCAACTACGTTTTCGGCGGCACCAGCCCTTTCGGCACCCGCAAAAAACTGCCCGTATACGTTGAAAGCGGCATTTTCGATTTGCCTTGGTTTTTGATCAACGGCGGACGCCGCGGATTTCAGGTCAAACTCACCCCCGCCGCCCTCGCCATCCTGGAGCCCGAACCCGTTGAGGTTTCTCAGGCCGCGGTTGGGTAAACTTGTCCGCATAAAGATTCGAAAAGGGAGACCGTTTCAAGCCATATACGCGGACAAGCGTGTCCCGCGCTCCGTTGCGTTGAAGAAAATACCTGTTGCAATATCGGAAGAAAATACCTGTTGGGAAGAAAATACCTGTTGCAATATCGAAAACGCCGCGAACGTGTTGACAATTACAGATATTTCTGTAATGTCAGAAATATATGAAATATGATGCTGAAAATATCCGCCATGCTTTGGAAATTCCCGTGGACGTTCCGCCACAAGGTGAAACGCCTGCCAGTGAACAAATCGTGAAATATTATACCCGCGCCGGGGAAGATTATGCGGCCTGGAGTGCGGGGTTGAACATGCATTTCGGCCTCTGGCGAAAAGGTCTCAATCCCCTGAAATTAGAACCGATGCTGGAGGCCATGAATCAGTTGGTGTTGGAGTCGCTGGGGCTGTCCGGAGAACAGGAATCAAAGGTGGCGGATCTGGGCTGCGGAACCGGCGCCACCCTGCGACACCTGGCCGCCGTCTGTCCACACTGGACGCTCCACGGGACACCCTGGTTCCCTACTGGTTTCGGGCCTGCTTAAGGCGGGTCTGCGCGGGATGGGCCATGGAGGGATTTCCCGAACAAGATGCCGTGCTCGCACGGCTGAAACAGATCGGGTTTTGCGATGTGGTGATCCGGGATTTATTTTGGCGCATCGCTCCCTCCGGACTGCATGTGCCTCGGGTGACCCTGGCCTACCTCTGGCGGCGTTTATGTGCGGGCAATTCCCCCTGGTCGGCCGAGAGCCGCCGCCATGTGCTCTCTTGTGCCTTGTCGCCAATTGTCGGCTTGGCCCG
>PXAS01000223.1 GCA_003565815.1 PVC group bacterium | reverse complement strand
GGCTGGCGGCCACGATCAGGAGGGGCTCGTATATGAGGTGCAGGCTCAGATAGAACAAGGGGTCTTCGCTGCCGCGTTGCACTTCGTGCTGGGCCAGCCAGTATCCCAGACTGCCTGCAACCCCGCTGGACATGCCCTGTCCCCAATTGGAAAGCAAGGTACTGTAAAAGAGGGCCTGCAGGCTCCAGAAGGCGGCGAAGCAAATGAACCAGGTTCGCAAGCGTTTGGTGAACCCAAACCAAGCCGTGGCCATGAGCAGGGAAACGCCGGCCAGGGAAAGGGCGATGCGTGCGGTGCGGGCCTGCCCCATGGCGCTGCGGGAGTCCAGGGGATCCCACCCGAAGAGTTGGTGGACGAGGCCGGAGGCAAACGGAAGGGCCAGCGTGAGCAATATCACGGCAACGTCGCCCCAGGGGATGGCGGTGAAAGCGGCATAAGGCATTTTCCAACGGTTTCGATGGCAGACGGCCAGGGTAAAGCCCACGGAGATGGCGCCGAGCACGGTGCCGTGAATGAAACTGACTTCCTTGCAGACAAAAGAAAAGGCCAGTCCCGCGGACAGCCAGAAAAGATACACGGGCTTTCTCTCGGCCGCATAGCGCAAAATCGCCCAGACCATCAGCAAGGTGAAAAGGCAGATGTAAATGTCGTTGCGCAAATAGCGGCTGTAGGCCAGGAGTCCGGGATTGATGGCCACGAGGACAGCGGCGGCGAAAGCGCCCCGACGGCCCAGCCAGCGTCTGTACAGCCACAACATGGCAACGCAAGCGGTGCCCGCCAGGGCGGGCAAGAGGCGGGCGGTGAAATCCGAAACCCCGAACACACGGTAAATGCCGGCAGTGAGATGAAAGAGCAGGGGCCCGTGCATCATCGGATCGTGTTCGTAGGAAAAAAATTCCGAGAGATACCAGGAATACAAGGCGTGCAGACTTTCGTCGTGGCTCAGGGCCCGGACGCCCAACCCCGACAAACGCATCACCAACGAGACTGCAATCAGCAGTCCCCAGGACGATTTTTCCGGGAAGGCTTTTCCGGTGGGAGAGACAATGTCGGATTCCATGGACTTCCCCATACAGAATGCCCCGGGTTTTGTCGAAGCTGAATCACCCTGCCGCTTGAACCAACATGGCAACGCCAGCGCCATTTTGCGATACTTATTTCTGGACGAGCCCTAAGGCCGTTTATTTCCACAACCAAAAGCGGTTGTGGACTGTCACGATGAAAGCTAGTATTCTGTCAACCAGAAATCTTCGGATAGGACCGAATTTCATCCAGTAGTTTGCGGATGTGCTTCAGGGTTTCTCGCGCGTTGCTTGGCAAGTCCGGATTTGCCTCGATATCCCGCAGCAACTTTGTGAGAATGACCAATTTTTCTTCGATCACCGGTTCCTGCCACTTGGTGTCGGTCACATCCCGGCCAAAGGCGTGAATCTCCAGGACTTCTCCGTTGTCGTCCAGTTTTGCCTCCGCATGCCAAAGCAGCCAGCGCCACCCCATGACCGTCATGGCGCGATTTTTCAGATCGCTGACATGCGGGGGGGACCATAGCTTTTGCATTTGAATTTCCGTTTTGTCCCGGTCCTCGACGTGGACCAAGGGCATGAACCAATGGCCCAACAGTTCTTCCGCTTTGCGGCCAAACAGATTGCAGTAGGCCTCATTGGCTTCAAGGAAACGCCCCTCACCATCCAGCCTGACTTCAAGCGGGCGGGAGGAGAACCGGGGGGATTCATTCGTATTTTCCGGCATATTGATCTCTTGATTCGTGGGCAAAGGGGGACGGGTGCGGGGGGTTAGATGCGGACTTCCAGCCCCTTGTCACGCAAATAGGCCTTGGCTTCTCCGATGGTGAAGGTGCCGAAGTGGAAGATGCTGGCGGCGAGGACGGCATCCGCTTTGCCGATGGTGAGGGCTTCGGCGAGATGTTCCAGGGTGCCGGCGCCGCCGGAAGCGATGATGGGGACGGAGACGGCTTCGGCGACGGTGCGGGTGAGTTCCAAATCGTAGCCGTCCTTGGTACCGTCGGCATCCATGCTGGTGAGGAGGATTTCCCCGGCGCCGCGTTCCACGACTTCGCGGGCCCAGGCGATGGCATCGCGCTCGGTGGGTTTGCGTCCGCCGTGGGTATAGACGGTCCATCCGCCGTCATCGTTGCGGCGGGCGTCGATGGCCACGACGATGCATTGGCAGCCGTAAAAAGCGGAAGCCTCGTCGATGATGCCGGGATCGAGGAGGGCGGCGGTGTTGATGGAGACCTTGTCGGCGCCGGCGTTGAGCATGCGGCGTACATCGGCGGCGCTGCGGATGCCGCCCCCCACGGTCATGGGCATGAAGACCTGTTCGCCCACGCGTTTGACCAACTCGCCGACGGTGTCGCGGGCCTCGTGGGAGGCGGTAATGTCGAGGAACGTCAGTTCATCGGCGCCCTGGGCTTCGTAGGCGCGGGCCTGCTCCACCGGATCGCCGGCGTCGATGAGGTCGACGAAATTGACGCCTTTGACGACGCGGCCGTCTCGGATGTCCAGGCAAGGGATGATGCGTTTTGCGAGCATGGGGGACTCCGTGTCATGTCGGGGCGGGGAGGTCAAGACTTTTGCATGGAGAGTGACGAAGGAGGAGGTGATGGACCCTTCGCCCCCCTTCTATCGCAACTGCAGGCCCTGCAGGAGCAAGTTGGGATTGACGGCGGGTGGGGTTTGGGCGGGTTGCAGTTTGCGCAGTAGCGGAACGGCGGCAATCATGGCGGCGTTGTCGGTGCAGTATGCCATGGGAACGGTGTGGAAGTTGATCCCGTGTTGCCCGGCAAGTTCCGCCAGACCCCTCCGCAAGAGTTGATTTTTGGCAACTCCGCCCACACAGGCAATGCCTTTGATGTCCGTGCCGTTTTCCAAGGCCTGGCGCAATCTCGTGAGCAGGCTGTTCATGACGGCAGCCTGATATGCGGCGGCGGTATCCCGAAGGGAACCCCCGGGGTTTTTCTGCAAATGATAGCGGATGGATGTTTTGAGTCCGCTGAAGCTGAAGGCGTATCGTCCGCCTCTGCGCACGGCTTCCTCTCCGTCGGGGGCACCGAGGGGAAATTGAACGGAAGCGGCATCGCCTCCCAGGGCCAACTTTTCGATTTCGGCGCCGCCCGGATAGGGCAGTCCCATCAGCCGGGCGCCTTTGTCGAGCGCCTCTCCGGCGGCATCGTCGATGGAACGCCCCAGCACTTCATACTCGCCGGGGGCGTTCATGCGCACCAAGGCGGTGTGTCCGCCGGTCACCAAGAGGATTAAGGCCGGACAGACTTCTTCCGGGGCGGGCGCGTTAGGGGCGAGGAAAAGGCTCAGCAGATGACCTTCCATGTGGTGAACGGGAATCAGGGGCAAGTTCAACCTGCGGGCCAGGGCGGTGGCGGCGCCCAGCCCCAGCAAGAGGGAGCTGGACAAACCGGGGCCCTGGGTCACGGCAATGGCGTCCAGGCTTTGCCAGCCGCCCTGCACGGGCCGGATGGCTTCTTCGAACACGCGTGGCAAGGCCTGCAGATGTGCGCGGGCGGCCAATTCGGGCACCACCCCGCCATAGGGTTGGTGGGCCTGAATTTGGGAGGCCACGGCGGAACTCAATACCCGAAGCGGGGACTCCAGCACCGCGGCGGCGGTTTCGTCGCAGGAGCTTTCAATGCCAAAGACGCGCATGCTTCACTCCGCATCCTCTTTTTCCACGGCGGGAACCCCCGCATCTTCGGCCCCATCGGCTTCTTCATCGGCCCGGGAATCGGGGCGCAGCAGCGCCACGGCTTCACTGAGTTGAGGATCGTCACGCCAGTTCCAATCGTCGTTCATGCCGCGCTGCATGCGGGACCAATTGCGGAGGGACAGGGAAACGTGAATGTCCGGATCCACTCCTTGTTCGTGGATCATGTGGTCGGAAGGGGAGTAATAAATCGCGGTGGTGAGGCGGATGGCACTGCCGTCACGCAGGGGCATGATGCTTTGCACGGACCCTTTTCCGAAGGTGGTTTGCCCCACCAACTTGGCCCGTTGATGATCCTTGAGGGCGGCGGCCACGATTTCGGCGCCACTGGCGGAGCCTTGGTTCACCAAAACCACCAGCGGCAGATCCAGTTCGTGGCGGCGTCCGCTGGAAAAATATTCTTTGCGTTCATCGGCGTCGCGGCTTTTGGTATAGACGACCAAGGTTTCATTGGGCAGGAAAAGGCCGGCGACTTCCACGGCGGATTCCATCAAGCCCCCGGGGTTGCCGCGCAAATCCAGAACAAGGCCCTTGGGGTTTTGGCGCAGAAGGCGGTTGAGTTCTTCCCGCAGCATGCGGGCGGTGGGTTGCGCGAACTGGGTGATGCGGATGTACCCGATCTCATCCTCCAGCATGCGGTGCCGTTGCACGGTGCGGGGCTGGATCACTGCCCGCGTCAGGGGAACGTCAAAGGTGCTGCGCTCGGAGGGGCGGCGGATCTTGAGGTTGACCGTCGTGCCGGGTTCGCCCCGAAGCCGTTCGACCACATCCTGAATGCTGATGCCTTGGGTGGGCCTTCCATCGATTTCCAGGATGCGGTCGTCGGTCATCAGTCCTGCTTCCCAACCGGGGGTGTCTTCCACGGGCGAAACAATGGTGAGATGCCCGTTTTCAAAACTGATGACCACGCCAATGCCGCCGAAACGCCCTTGGGTCTGCTCGCGAAGCCCTCGGGCTTCGCGGCCTTCCATGAAGCCGCTGTACCGGTCCAATTTCCCCATCATCCCCTCGATGGCCCCGTCGATGAGCACTTCGTAACTGACCTCTTCGCCCGCCTCGATATAAAAGTTCCGCACTTGCTCCAGGGCCAGGGTGAACCGGGCCATTTGTTCGAAGGCTTCTTGGTTGGATAACTCCGACGGAGGTACCAATGCGGGCGCTTCGGTGGCGGGACGTGCCATCGAGGGAAGGGCGGTCAATAATATGAGGATGGACAGGGTCGTTTGGATTTTCATGTCATAAACCTAAGCCGCAATTGTTCACTTGTAAAGGGGCCAATCATGCAAACAACCTTGCTGCGCAGGTATCCGTTCCAGCAGGCATGGAGCGCCCGCACCCGGGCAAATCATCGCCGTTCCGTGCTGAGCATCAGCGCTTTACAAGGATTACTGCGCGTACCGGGGCCAGCGATCCGCCAAATCAAACATCATTTCATTCAAAACCTGATGATGCCCTTGATCCAATTGAAAGACAAGCGAATCTTCCACGATTTTGCCGACATTTCCGGCATGGATTACGTTCAAAGGCGCTTCAAAGGGTTTGGGGGTGATGTTCTGACGACCCAAATGGACGCGCTGCCCCGCTTTGAACAGTTCGTACACCATTTCGCAACGACCCTCCACCCGGGCATGTTCCGCGTCTCGGGGAATGTTCACCGGCCAGCGGGCGTACCAGTGCTTCAATCGAATGCGCAACAAATACTGCACATCGGCGGCCTTCACGTCGGAAGTCACCATTTGATAGGTGGGAACGGCGCCAAGTCGACGCAGGCTGTGTCCGATGGCATCCGCGAAATGCAGAGCCTGGGGGGCGGGGTCGAACGCGGAATAGATCCACGCTTCATCAAATTCCCCGCCCCATTCGATTGGCGGGCGCTCATCGAAAATTTGGATGGCGATGGGTCCGGGCAACATGCCGCCGAAACGGGGCACCGGGGGGCGGCTGGCGGGGGGGCGCGAGGCACAGCCTGCTGCCGTGAACAACAAGCCGGAGAGGAAGAACACAACGCCGGACTTGGCACGCATGAATTTCACCCTTGGGGGGAGGCGATCCAGGTGTTGTGGTTGGCCTCGAAACGTCTGATCTCTTCCATGTGCTGGAGCGACTCCTCGATGTCGTCCAAGCCGTTGAGCAGCTTGTTTTTCACGCTGGGGTCGTATTCGAAACCATAGGTGACCGCCCCGTCCGCCTTGTGCAGGATCAGGGTTTGCGCGGCCAGATCCACGCTCGCCTCCAGTCCCTCTTCCGCGAAGACGGCCTCAAAGATTTCCTCCACCTCGGCTTCGGACAACTCAATGGTGACCACCCCGTTTTTGGAGCAGTTGTTTTTGAAAATATCCGCGAAACCGGGGATGTGGTCGTCCCCTTGGCCGCGGTAAGGCGCCACGATGGCCCTGTACCCGTCCTGCGCCAGCGCCCAGACCGCGTGCTCGCGGCTGGAACCGCATCCGAAATTGTTGCGGGTGAGGAGAATGGATCGGTCCTCGTAGCGGGGCCGGTTGAGTTCGAAATCCGGATTCGGGGTGCCGTCGATCAAATAGCGCCAGTCAAAAAAAGCGCTGGGGCCGAAGCCCGTGCGTTTGATCGATTTGAGGAATTGCTTGGGAATGATTTGGTCGGTGTCGACGTTGGCCCGGTCCAGGGGGGCGACAATTCCGCGGTGTGTGATGAAGGGTTCCATGTTCAGTGTACTCCAAATTTCAGATGTTCCAGTTGCGGATGTCGACAAAATGCCCTTCGACGGCGGCGGCGGCCGCCATTTCGGGACTCACGAGATGGGTGCGCCCGCCCGCGCCCTGCCGTCCCTCGAAATTGCGATTCGAGGTGGAGGCGCAACGTTCCCGCGGCGCCAATTTGTCGGGGTTCATGGCCAGGCACATGCTGCAACCGGCCCAGCGCCATTCCGCGCCGGCATCCTTGAAGACTTGGTCCAATCCTTCGGATTCCGCCTGCAAACGCACTTGATGCGATCCCGGAACCACCAGCAATTTGATGTGATCCGCTTTTTTGCGGCCTTTCAGAATGGCGGCCGCACGGCGAAGGTCTTCGATGCGGGAGTTGGTGCAACTGCCGATGAAAATCGTGTCGGGTTTGATGTCGGTCAATTTCTGTCCCGGCTCCAGCCCCATGTAATCCAAGGCCTTGCGCACGTCGGCGGCACTGTATCCGGCCACGTCGTTGAGCCCGGGAACGGGTTGATCCACGTCGATCACCATGCCGGGACTGGTGCCCCAAGTGACCTGGGGCGCAATCTTGGAGGCATCGATGGTGAGGGTGCGGTCAAAGACCGCGTCTTCGTCGCTGGGGAGACTCCGCCATTCCGCCAACGCTTTTTCCAGGGCCTCGCCTTTGGGGGCGAAGGGACGGTCTTTGGCGGTGATGTACTCGAAAGTGGTTTCGTCGGGTGCGATCAGGCCCGCTCTCGCCCCTCCTTCGATGGACATGTTGCAGATGGTCATGCGGGCCTCCATGGAGAGGCTGCGCACGGCTTCGCCGCAGAATTCGAACACGCTCCCGGTGCCCCCGGCGGTGCCGATCATGCCGATGAGTTTCAGCACCATGTCCTTGGAATGCACGTGGGGACTCAGTTTTCCGGTGAATTCCACTTTGAAGGTGCGGGCCTTTTTTTGGCGGAGCGTTTGCGTGGCCAGCACGTGTTCCACTTCGGACGTGCCGATGCCGAAGGCCAAGGCGCCGAAGGCGCCGTGCGTGGACGTGTGGGAGTCGCCGCACACCATGGTCAGCCCCGGCAGGGTAATGCCCAACTCCGGACCGATCACGTGTACGATGCCCTGACGCCGGTCACCGATGCCATAGAGATTGATGCCGAATTCCCCGCAGTTTTTTTCCAGGGCCTCCACCTGGGCGGCGGAAATCGGATCCTGAATATTCAGCCGGTTCTCGTCGGTGGGCACATTGTGGTCCATGGTCGAAAAGGTCAATTCGGGATGCCGCACCCCGCGCCCGGTCAGTCGCAAGCCCTCGAACGCCTGGGGGCTGGTGACTTCATGCACCAAATGCCGGTCGATATACAGCAGGGAGGTCCCGTCCGGCAAATCCCGGACCAGGTGCCGGTCCCATATTTTTTCAAAAAGTGTTTTGGCCATAAGTGTTTCTCAGGTTGAAAAGGGTGAAATCCTATACACAACCCCGGCCAAGATGCAACTGAAACCGCTTGGATTTCTCAAGTGGCCATTCTCCCATCCATCCGTTGTCCGGCGAAGCCATCCGTTGGGATCCCCCCCCTCCCATCCATCCCCATGGGCCGGAAGGAATTGTCGGGCCTACGGCACTGAGGGGGCTTCGGGCGGGTGAAGCAACAGGTGTTCCAGGGTCTGCCGGGTGATGCCGTAAAACGCTTTCAGGCTTTGGACCTTTTCTCCCGCAAGCGGGTCGCCTTTGCCTTTTACGGCGAGGATCATTTTGTTTTTGGCGGTGTGTTCGAGGGAAATGAATTCAAACAATTGGGTGTCGTAGCCCCGGGATTCCAGCAGAAGCACCCGCAGGGCGTCGGTCACCATGTCCGCCTCCTGTCCGAGGTGAATGCCATGGCGGGTCACGGCGTCCAATGGAGGCGGAACGTTCATTTGCGGGCGGATTTCCTTGTGACAGCATGGGGCGCAGATGAGAAAGTCGGCCCCGGCTTTGATGCCGGAGAACAGGGCCAAGTCCGTGGCGGTGTCGCAGGCGTGCAGGGCAATCATGCCGGTGAGGGTTCCAGTGGCATGGGTGGCGATGTCGCCGGCTTGAAACCGCAATCCGTCCATATGCAGCTTGCGGGCGGTTTTTTCGGCTTCGCGGGTCAGGTGCTCGCGGAGTTCCACTCCGGTCACGCGCACATTGTCGCCGAAATGCTCCCGCATCAATTCGTAGGCGGCAAAGGTGAGCAGTCCCCGGCCACATCCAAAGTCGATGACGTGCATGTCGCCGGTTTTGGGGGGCAGTTTCCCAAAAATACCGGTCAGAATTTCCGCGAATTTGTTGATCTGCCTCCATTTCCGGGACATGGTGGGGAAAACCTCGTGTTTGGAATGGGTCACCCCCATTTCCTGTAGCCAGGCGGCGTCGGTTTGGAGAACGCGTTGCTTTTGCCGATCATGACGGTTTCCTGGTTCCGGCGCCGTCGCGGACGCGGAGGACGCGCGGGTGCGTTTCAACATCGCCTTGCCCTTTTTGCTGAAGTCCAGTTGCAGGGTCTCGGTTTCGGTGAACAGATGGGCGCTGCGGAACGGCGCGTTCAAGCGTGCTTGGAGAAACGCGATTCCCTCCGCGTGGGGAAGGTTTTGGGTTTCCTCGCGGGTCGGATGGCGGGTGGCCAACGAAAGCATCTCCCCGCCGCGCAGGCGGATGTTGCGCACCCGGATTTGTTTGGGCGCGTCCGCTTCCGTTCCCGCCTGGCGCGGACGGCTGAGCACAAGCTTCACAAAGGTGTTGTCACTGAGGCTGGAGGACAAGGTCTCCAGAAACGCGGTTTCGGCGGGAGATGTCATTCGGGTTTCGCTTCGGGGGGGAGGCGGAGTTGCACATGCACGTAGCGGTCCCGCAGCCAGCGCATGGCAAAGAGGTCGCGCACGGTTTTTTTCAAGCGGCCCCAATTGGTGTATTTGCTGGTTCCGGCGGCGCGTGGCCGGTGGTTGACCGCAACCTGCACGACGCGGGCTTCCTGCATGCGGAACAGGGAGCCGAAAAAACGGTGCATGCCATTCCAGGGCATCAGACGTTCCGTGAGCGATTTTTTGAAGATTTTCACCGCGCAGCCCGTGTCGCGGATTTCCTCGCGGAGGATCAGGTTGCGAACCCCGTTGGCCAATTTGCTGCCTTTCCGCTTGGACCAAGTGTCCTTGCGGACGGCCCGGTATCCAAAGACCGCGTCCGCATCCGCCCTTTGCGCCCAGAGCTTGGGCAAATCGGCGGGATCGTTCTGACCGTCCGCGTCCAAGGTCGCGATCCAATCCGCGCGGCTTTCCCGAAACCCCATCCACAAGGCGCCGCTTTGACCGACGTTTTGCGCCAAAGAGACCAAACGGATGCCGGGAAACTTCTCCGCGGCTTCCCGAATGCGTTCGGCGGTATCGTCCGCAGACCCGTCATCCACCGCCAACACCTCCCAGGCCTCGGGAAATGCCTGGGTCAGCACCTCCGCCAGCTCGCGCAACACGGGCACAATGGCTTCCGATTCATTGTAAATCGGCAGGACGACGGAAAGCTGTGGGGGAGGACTCATATACGGACTTCATACACCATGAAGCGGGGAAAGTGTCAAGCTTCCCCTTGAAGGCGCATCCGCGAAGGGCGCATCCCATCATTAGTGAAACTGTCGAATCGTCGTCGTCGAAGCTGTCCCCAGCTTCGATATCCAGATCTTTGATAGGTTCTGCAACTGGGGACAGTTGCAGCTACGGCAAAAAAACACCAATTATGAGATGCGC
>PXAS01000105.1 GCA_003565815.1 PVC group bacterium | reverse complement strand
TGGTCACATGCACGAAAAACCCGCCCGTTTCCGGCAGAATCCGCAACCCGCGTTTCCGCCCGCCCCCCGACCAAACCGTCGGCGGCAGATTGCTGAAATAAGATGACTTCGGAACCAACATACCCAAACCCTACCCCGCCACCCCCAACCCGTCAAGCCGAAATCTCTATAAAATACCTGTTGCTATAAAGACTTCTTTTTTCGGCTTGTCGCTTTTGGAAGGGGTGGATATGAAGCTGACAGACTCTAATATGAATGCCTCTACATCAACTTCCGTTCACCCGCAGGCTCTTGACCAGAAATGGTTTTGGTTGGCCGTCTTTCTGCTTTTTTCCGCGGCTCTGTATTTCCGGGCTTCTGGACTTTTCCATGGATTGCCGGAAAACGTGGTCTTTCATCCGGACACGCCCAAACAAATGGCGACCCTGGAAAATTATCTGCGGGACATCCGCATCTTATACGCGGGGAACCTTTTCCATGACGGGTATCCCTACGGTCTGAACCTGGTGGATGAGGGCCTCATTCGACTCTCATACCTGGTGTATCGCCCGGTTCATTTTTGGCTCTACGGCGATGGGAGGTCGCTGGAATTTCCCGGTCGCTCGGACCTGTACGCATGGGCCCGCGTGCTCCGGCTCCTGTACGGGATGGCATCGGTGGTCTTGGTCTCCCTTTGTCTGTCCCTATTGACCCAAAAGCGGGGGATCATCCTGATGGGCACGGCCATTGCGGCCCTGTCGCCGCTCGGCCCCACCGTTACCCACAGCGCATCGGGGGATGTCGGCGTGGATTTGTTCATTGCCTTCGTTCTTTTTTTTCTCGCCCTGAGCACGCGCCGGCAAAAGGATCTCTGGTTGATTCCCTCGGGCATGGCCGCGGGCATGGCGTTTGCCTGTAAGTATCAGGGAGGACTCGGGGCCCTCATGGTGGCCATTTTCCTGCTGGCGCGACAACCCGCGCCCTGGAAATCTCCCGTGAAATTTCTCCTGCCCGCCTTCACGTCCGCCCTCGGATTTTTTGCCGGTGTTTTCGCGCTCACCCCCGGTCTTTGGGTCGATCCCAAGACCACTTGGCGGCTGATGCGGGAAAACTTCACCTTCATCAAGAATTACAACACCCCCGCGGAATATTTGGAGAAAGACCTTTTCGAAAAAGTTGCATGGAGCCTCACCCACAACCTCCTGATGATCGTCGGCGTGATTGGCCTCCTCTTGGTTCTCGCGAGCGTCGCCGCATTGATCGTCGGCATTCGTCAAAGAACGTTCCCCAAACAGACGGAAGACGATGACCACAACGGACCGGATCCCAAAAACCTGCCCGCCTTTTTGATTGCGGTGTCCGCGTATTCGCTGATCGCATTGTTGCTTTCCACCCTGCTGAAACCCGTGATCCAGCCATTCCATTTTTCATATTTGCCCATTCCCCTGGCCGTTTCCGCCGCCCTTTTGGCGCACATCTGCAGTCGCAAGCCCTCGAAACTCCGCACCTGGCCGGCCATCGGTCTAACCCTTGTGCTCCTGGGGATGTACACCGGGAAATTGATTGAAGAGGATTATTTCTGGCGGCGGGGGGCAATGCGGGCGACATACCGTGTCTATGGTTCGGAGACCCAAACCCCTCCCCTCTTGTCGGACCGGAACCTCAAGCACCGCAGAAGCATCAAACGTTTTTATTTGCATCCGCCCGGCCTCCCCGTTTTCCGGAATGAGCCTCGGGTTCTCCTACATCCCCGTGCGGGATGGTGGCGGGAAAACCATCAGCTTCCCCTCCCCTCCATTCCCCTGCAGTCCGATCCGCCGCACTGGATGTTTGTCAACGGCGCCATTTTCCCCCGCAACGACCGATATCTTTACCTCCCCGAAGGCCGTCAACGCGATACCCGCTTGGTATTCGAGGATTCCGGACCGGAAACCGTGACGCTCGGCTTCCGGTCCGGTCGGGTTCCCGTACACCTCAAGGGCAGCCTCGGGCACGCGCCCTTCGAGATTTCCATGCCCCCCCACGATCAAACACAGATCACCCTCCGACTCACCGGCCCGGAAATGCGTCAACCCGGCGGGGATGCCGCCCCCGACATTTCCATTTACCGCCTGCGGATCAAAAATCATTCCGGGGCCGCCGTTGCGGCTGTATTGGCCACCGAGCTTTGCGTGCGTTCCTTCAAAGCCTTCGGTCCCGAGGGCGCGGACATCGACCTGCCTGAAATGGATGACCTGGCCCGGCAACTGGCCGCGGCCCTTCGTTTCTGGGCCGCGTCCACGACACCGCTATCCCCCGGCCAGCCGCTTGTCCCCCTGAACACCCCTCCATTTTTACCCGCCGGGAGATATCGCCTCCACGCCAAGCTTGTCAATCACGGCGAAGTCGACCACCCCGTCACTTTTTCTTATCGCGATCCATCCCGCAAGCAACCGGAAGCCATCAGCCCCGCATTCACAATTCCCCCCGGGCAATCCGATCTGGAATGGACGTTCGACAAAGCCTACGCGCCTCACGAAATTAAAATACTATTTCACGAAACGGACGCCGATCTCCTTCTTTTGGACTGGACGCTCAAGCCAGTGCCCGGAAGACCCGAAGCGTTCGACCCGCCCAAGGAGCCCCCGAGTTCGATGCCAGTGGCATTCGTCCCTTTCGACATCGAATATGACGGACAAATCAAACTCACCGGGATCCATTTTGGCTTTGATCCGAAAAACCCCAAGCGGATCCAATACGCCGTGCAAGCCAAGGGGCTCCCCGACCTCACCGACCGAAACTTCCGCGAATGGGTGATATTCCTCCATTTGGTGGATGAAGCCGGCAAAATTGTCAATACGCTCGACATCCCGGTTTCGACGGCCGTTTTCCGTCCGGACCGATTCCACCCGCACGAAAAAGAAATCGAACCCGGCGAGCGCGAGCGCATCACCCATCTACGGATGGGCATCTATTCCGCCCGCAAACGGGTTCGCATTCCGCCCAATCCCCTGCATCTGCCCGCGGAGGCCCAAACTTTGCGCAGAGACCAGATTCAATTGCTGTCGATTCCCAACGCGGATGCCGCCCGCAACTGAAGGACAGCCACGGACAACGGATATGGGAGAACGGGGTTGCCCCACTGTTCCTCAAGCGGGCCAGGGAATTTCAGCGCAGAGACAACGCGCTTCGTTCATAGGCTTCCATCGTCACCAGCCATTCCGTTCCCATGGGCACCCCGGCTTGTTCACAAAGTCGGTCCCAAACCGGCCCGAATGGCATTGACTTGAATTCTTCCATCAGTGCCAATCGATGGGTGTGTTTCCCGGAAGCCTCCAAGTCCTGCAATTCCCGGGTGGGATCCAGACGAGCGTACAAAATGGCCTTCCGGGCCGCACGGGTGCCAATCACATAAGCGCCCAAGCGATTGATCGAGGCGTCAAAAAAGTCCAGCGCCACCGCCACCCGATCCCAAACGCCGCCCCGCTGGATTTCCAAAAACACATTCTTCAGATCGTCATTCAAGATCACCACATGATCCGAGTCCCATCGAACCGGACGGCTGACATGCAGCAGCAATTTCTCCATGAATTGCAAGTGACTGGAGATTTTTCCGTGGATGGTTTCCGTGGGATGAAAATGCCCCATGTCCATGCAGAGGCCGACCTTGCGGCTCAGGGCATAATCGGCACAAAATTCGGCGGAACTGACCACGTATTCTTCCGAGGCGATGCCGAAGAGTTTGCTTTCCAGATAATCGACGCAGAGGTTGCGATCCACGCTGTCATCCGAAAAAATCTCATCGTAAGCGGCGGCCATGCGGGCGCGGGGACCGAAACGGTCCGCGGGCAGATCCTTGGCTCCGTCCGGCGTCCACCAATTCAACAGGCAGGGCGACCCCTGTTCGCGCGCCATCGCCTCGGCGATTTTTCGACAGGCTTTCCCGTGTCGAATCCAGAAAGAACGAATCTTCTCATCGGGGTGGGAGAGCGTGAATCCGTCTTCCGCCAGGGGGTGGGCAAAAAAAGTGGGGTTGAAATCCAAGGCCACGCCCAGCGCCCCCGCCCAGTCCATCCACCCTCGAAAACAAGACGCATCCATCGCATCGCGGTCCACGAAATCCTCGGTTTCCGAGTAGCAGGCATGCACGTTCACCCGCTGCGTGCCGGGAATCAGCGACATGGCCTTGGCGATATCCGCGCGGGCTTCCTCTCCATTGCGGGCTCGTCCCGGATAATTTCCCGTGGCCAGAATGCCGCCACCCGCAAGTCCCTCCGGCTTTGTTTCAAATCCAGCCACATCATCCGCCTGCCAACAATGCAGGGAAATCGGCAATTCCAGCGCTTCCGCGATCGCGGCATCGGTATCCACGCCAAAGTCGGCATAGCGCGATTGGGCCAACTCATAAGCTTGATCAGACGTCATGGGGTTCATCTCCGGTTCGGGTTTTAGCAATCCGATGGCATTGTCGCAGAAATCCCGCCGCATTACCTTGACGATTCCGACAAACTTTAGCACGATATGGACATGAAGGAATCTTCCACCCCCCCTTCCCCGACCCATCTCCGAAAACGGGACTATTTCGACGACCCCCACCTCCCCCTGCAAGTTTACCTGCGGGACCCGCAACCTGAATTCCCCCTGCACGGCCATGGCTTCAACGAACTCGTGATTATCCTCAAAGGCACCGCCCTCCATCTCATCGACGGGCAAGCCTTCCCGGTCAAAAGCGGGGATGTCTTCGTGATTTCGCCCCAACAGCTGCATCAATATCAGGACATGCATCACCTCGCCCTGGCCAACGTCCTCTACGATCCCGACGAACTGGGGATGGACCAATGGGACATCCGCGCCCTGCCCGGCTTTCACGCCCTCTTTGCGCTCGAACCCGCCTTCCGGAATCAGCATCAATTCCGCAGTCGACTTCAGCTCTCCGAACGCCAACTCAGCCGCATCCGCGAATTGATCGACCAACTGCACCACGAAACCCACACCCATCCCCCCGGATACCGGGTCATGGCCACCGGACTGTTCATGCAACTTGCCGTTTCCCTTTCCCGACTCTACTCCCGACAACCCGGGAACGAATCCCTGGACCTTTTGCGGATCGGTGATGCCATCGCTCACATCGAAACCCATTACGCGGACCCCATTCGCCTGGAGGAACTCGCCGCCAAGGCCCACCTCTCCAAACGGCATTTCCAGCGCGTTTTTCGACAGAGCATGGGCAAATCCCCCATCGATCACCTCCTCCACCTCAGGCTCCACCAAGCCGCGAAAGCCCTCAGACGCAGCGACCGGTCCATCACCGAAATCGCATACGGCTGCGGCTTTTCCGACAGCAATTACTTCGCCCGGCGTTTCCGCGAAGCCTTCCGTCAGACGCCCAGCCAGTACCGGAAAAGCGGGGGATAGCCGAAGTTAAAAACGACGCCGGACGGTTTCGATCAGACCGTTGGCCACGGGAACGCGTTCCACCAAAACATCCGACGAATCCCAATAATCCTGGTGGAAAATCACTTTTCCCTCTTCATTGAAGCGCAAGTGGCTGATGCCGATGGATCGTTGTTCGCCGTCTCCGTCGCGAATCGGCAACACCATGACCCAGGGCAAATAAAAATCCGCTCCCCGGCGGGCGGGCGCTTCGAATTCAAAGGTCACCCCCGGACTGGCTTCCGCGGTTTTGACCATGTAAGCGAGCATCGGTTCCAGTTCGGTGAACACATGGAACGCATCCCGGAAATAAAACGCTTCCGCATAGGCTTTCGGGAAATTGGCACGGACGTTTTCGACGCTGAAGGGGCTGAAGGCGTCCTGGACCCTTTGAATCCATTCCGCCTCCCTGTCGCCGCCGACGGGCGGATTGGCCGCGATTTCGGCGGAAGTGGACAAGGCTTGGAGATAAAGTTCGTTTGGCCCGGCCGCATCGTGACGCGGGGATCGTCCGATCCAGTCGAGACCCACGAATATCGCCAAAAAAAACAACGTCATCATGAGGGCGCCGAACAAAAACATTTTCATGCGATATTCTCCTTGGGAATCGTATGGGAAAGATCTTGGGAACAGTTGGAGGAACGATGAGCGGAATGATCTTCGGCGGACTCGCGCACGGCCTGTCCGGAACGGATCAAGGTGTTCATCAAAAAATACACGCAGACCATCCAAAGGGGAAAGGTTACCGCCCAGGCGGAAATGGCGTGAACAAAAGTCATGGAAAACCTGGCCAGCGTTTCCATCGGTTCCGCTTGGAACCGGGCCGTGAATTCGGGAATGCTCAGGCGAAAAGGATTTTCCTCCCGAAAGATGAATTCTCCCAATCGGATGTAGGGAATGATCAGCATAAACTTCAGGGGGGAGACCAGATAGTTGAAGGCCTGCATCACCGCGTGGTTCAATCGGCCCAAAATTCCGATCACCCCCAAGGCGGCCGTGGTAACCCCATAGATGGGAAACACGCCCACGGCAACGCCCCATGCGGAAGCCCGGGCCACGCCCTCGCGGCTCCATCCTTGTCGCAAGGCTTGGACCACAACGGCTTCGAGTTTGCGCTTCATGGCTGAAATCATATAGAAGATTCGAACCCGTCCGGGAGATCTTACGATTTTTTCAGGAAAAACTCGCTGAAATACATCAAAGGGTTTACAACCTCCGCCGGACTGGGTAGGTTGTTAAATGAAACAATACTCAGAATAGGAGAGGCTCATGACAGATACAAAAACAAACCCGGAACAAAAAAACGACCAGTTTACCGAGGATGACATTTTTTTCGAATGTCCCCATTGCGGCAAGAGCATGGCCATAGACAAACGGGGGATGGGGTTAACCATCGAATGTCCCGATTGCGGCGGGTTGGTACGCGTGCCCACCGTTTCCAATGAGAAAGTCGATTCGCCGGATTCCGTGAACATGCCCACGGAAGCTTTGGCGGAAGCCCTGGAAGAAAGCCGCAAGCAAATCGATGAACTCACTTCCCAAGTGAGCAAGCTCACCGAAAGACGGAACGCCCTGGAAAAGACCACGGCCAGTCAAAAAGGCCGCATCGAGGAATTGCGGCATGAGTTCAGCAATATTCAAGCCGCGCTGGATCAAATTTCGTTGATCATGGTCAACGGCAACGACACCGAATAGACGCACCCCTTGGCCTGGCCGTCTGTCGGACGGCTATTTCTGCATCCGCCCGGGCCCCTCCAAGTCCCCTTGGGCGGGGTCCCCGGCAATCCGGGGCGGCAGGAAGCCTTCGGGATAGCGGGTACAATACGCGGCCCCGAACAGTCGCCGGTGTATGCGTGTGTTTTGATAGACTTCCCAGTCAAATTTCCCCCGTTTGCGCAGATAGAGGGTAAAGTAGGACGAGGAAATCACCACAAAGGTCGAGTACAGAATGCCCAGCCAGACCATTTGATTTTGCACCGACTGTTCCGGGAAACTGAGCAGAATAATGGCAAAAGCCACGGGCCCGTTTTGAATGCCGGTCTCCAGGGCGATGGCCCGCTGGTATATGGGTTGGGCGCCGAACAGACGCGAGACCCAATATCCAAAGAAAAAACCGGTCAGCCCCAGGGAAACCGCGGCAAGATACACTTGCCAGGGCGTGGCCCGCACCAAATTGAAATGACGGGCAAAAGTTGTCACGATCAGAAACACAATCACGATCATGGCCGTGAACCCCGCGGTATCCTCCGCCACCTTGGCCCAGCCCCGGGAAAACCGGCGCAGGATGACGCCCCCGCCCACCGGCAATAACACCAACAGCAGGGAAACGACGATATTGGCGGTGGGGATGACGAATTCCACTTCGCCCTCGCCCCCCGCCGCCACCAGATTCCCTTGGATTTCCCGGGCAAAACCGGGGGTGTACAGCTCCAGCAGGAGCGGCATCATCACCAGCGCCAACAGCGTGGACGCGGTGGTCATGGCAATGCTCAGGGCCACCGATCCCCGGGCGAAATACGTGAACATGTTGGAGGTGGTTCCTCCCGGCAGACAGCCGAGCAGAATCAGGGCAATCGCTTTGGCCGGATCCAAATTGAGGGCGTGCGCCAGTCCGAAGGCGATCAGAGGCATAAACCCGAATTGTGACAGAAACCCCACGAAAACCAGGCGCGGACGTCGGACCACGGTCTTGAAATCGTTGAGGGTCAAACTCGCCCCCATGCCAAACATGATGATCAAAATCATCACCGCCAGCAAAATTTGATCCACGTCGTGCAACAGTTGACCTTCGATTTCGATCATGATTTTTTCTCCGGCGCGGCTCCGGTGCGCGGCGCAAACAGTTCGGAAATCTCCCGATCATATTTGGCCTCGATCACGTGACGCTTGAGCTTGAACAAATTGGTCAGTTCTTCACCCACGGCAAAGGGTTCCGACAGCATGAGGAACTCGCGGACATATTCGTATCGTTTGAAGTGCCCCTCCGCCATGGCCATGCGGATTTCCTTTTGAAGTAGGGTCTTGGCCCGCTCGCTTTCGGCAAGATCGGCGAGAGTTTTCTCCTTGAACCCGTCCGCCCCGAAGGCTTCCAGGCGGGGGACGACGAGGGCGGCCAAGAATTTTCGATTCTGCCCCAGCACCATGCACTGATCAATGTAGGCGCTTTGGCACAGGCGCATTTCGATGGGTTCCGGTTCCACGTTTTCTCCATTGGAAAGCACGATGGTGGATTTGCAGCGCCCCAGAATTTTCAATGCGTCGTTGAACGTTACCATGCCCAAGTCCCCGGTGTGGAACCAACCGTCATCGTCCAGCACCTTTCGGGTGAGTTCGGGTTCGCGGTAATACCCTTTCATCACCTGGGGCCCCCGGACCCTGATTTCCCCGCGCCGGGCGCGTCCGCCATGCGGATCCGTGGGGTCGGGATACAGCGTTTTCCCGGTGTCGGGATCGACCACCCGCAACTCCGTGCCGGGGATCACGGGCCCCACGGTGCCGCAAACCGGCCTTTTTTCGGCGCGCACCGCCAGCACCGGGGCGGTTTCCGTCAACCCATAGCCTTCCAGAACCGGAATGCCGATGTAATTGAAAAACCGGTCGATTTCCATGGGGAGCGCCCCGCCGCCGGAAATCGTGTATTTGAGCGATCCGCCCGCCCGGCGGCGCACGGTTTCCAACACGGCCGCATTGAAAAATCCATACCACGGCAAAAGCAAAACCATGCGCATGGCATGCAAGCCCTTGCGGAGCAAACGGATCCCTTTCCGCGACGGATGCAGTTGCAGATCCTGGTCCCGCAGGAAAAACCATGACTCGTGGTAGTGGTGGCCCAAAAAATAGGCGATTCGAAACAATCCGCGGCGAACGGGATGGGCTTTTTGCACCCCGGCGAGAATGCGGTGATGCAGGGTCTCCCACAGCCTGGGGGCCGAGCCCATGAACGTCGGTTCCACTTGTTCGAGATCCTCGGCCAGGGTGCGCGGGCCGGTGTAATAATTGCAGGCCCCGGAACTGATCGCATAAATTTCAAAAGTCCGTTCGAAAATATGCCAGATGGGCAGGATCGACAAGACCCGGTCGGCACAGGACAAATCCAGAGGAATGGCCTCCAATTGGGACATGACATTGGCGTGGGTCAACATCACCCCCTTGGGTTTTCCGGTGGTGCCGGAAGTGTAAATCAATGCAAAAAGATCCTCCGGCCGGATCCCCTCCATGCGTTCCGCGACCCGAGTGTCCCCACCTTCCAGCTTTTCTGCGCCCAGGCGAATCACCTCCTCCAACAAAACCCCTTCCGAAAGCGCCTTTTGCGGCGGACGCAGGAGGATTAATTCCCGCAACTCCGGCAGCACCCCGCGCAATCGATGGATTTGATCGAGCAACGCCTCCGTTTCCACAAAGGCGACATGGATGCCGGCTTGATTGATGATGTGAATGAGGTCGTCATCCGTAACATCCGATCCCCTGGGCGTATTGACCGCCCCGCAAAGCTGGATGCCGTAATCGGCAATCATCCATTCCAAACGATTGTCGCCGAACAGCCCCACCGGTTCACGGGCCTCCACCCCCATTTCAATCAAGCCCGCCGCAAGCGCCCGTCCGCGTTCGTACAGCTCCCGGAAGGAAATCGGCTCCCACTCCCGCGTCTTCTTGCGGGTGGCGAAGGCGGGAAGCGATTCATAGCGCTCCGCGGCCAACCGGTACAGCCCGGCAAGGTGCGGGGCGATGATCCGTTTGGAGGGAGAGCTTTTCATTCGCGCCTGGGTTGGACTTATTTTGCCAAAAGTTCCACGATATTTTGCAGGGAAACTTCCCGTTGTTCGCTGCTGACCATGTCCCGCCATTGCACGGTGCCCGA
>PXAS01000058.1 GCA_003565815.1 PVC group bacterium | reverse complement strand
TATTTTTTCATCTCTTATTTCACCATCAGCGGGCCCCTGAAGGGATTGGCGGGGTTATATGGCGGTTTTTTACGGAAGACCTTGCGACGGTTTGTTTTTAAATCTCAAAAAATCAGCTGTAGCTTAGGGTCCCATGCGAAGATTTCTGGTTGACAGGGGAATAGTACCCCCGGTCCGTAACATCAGTTGTCTTCAAGGAACTGCCGATCCATGACGCCTGCAAAACAAATCGGGGAAAGCATTTGCAAACCTCCGTGAAATCATGGACAATACTCCCATGGAAATCGAACCGGAATATATTCCTCCTCCCAAACACGAATACCGCGAAAGCAGCCGGACCACGGTGGTCGGCGGGCGGCCGGGTCCTTTGGCCATGATCCTCTTCGGAGGGTTGGCCATCGCCATCGGCGCCGTGCTTTTGTTTTTCATGTTTTGGCTCGCCATTGCCTTTACCGCCATCGGGCTCATCGCCTTCGGCATCCAGGCTCTCCGGCGTTTGCTGACGGGCAAAAAGGGCAACGTCGGCCAAAGCCATTCCACGGTGCGCATCCAAATCGGACGCCCGCCACCGCGGGATTAATTTTCCAGGATCAGGATCGTCAGCCGCTTGGGACCGTGCGCCCCGAGCACCAAAATCCGTTCAATGTCCCCGGTGCGGCTGGCGCCGGTGATGAAGGAAACGAAAGAAGGCAGTTGGTCCCGGTACCGCTCTCGCAAGAGATCGAATCCCGCCAGCATGTCGGGCAACAGTTGATCCAGGGTGGCCATGACCACATGATGCGGGGGCAACACGCTCAATGCCCGTCCCCCGCAGCCTTTCCCGGTCACGAGCACGGAACCGGTCTGGGCGATCAGGGCCTCACAGGAAGTCACCCCCGCCTCCACCTTTTCCAAATCCGCCGTCGACGGTTCGTCATCGGTCCAAAGGATCGGCACCCCCAGCGACTCCAAGGCCGGATTCGTCAGATCATGCCGATGGGAGGCGATTTGCCGCCAGCCCTCTTTTTTCGCCAAATCGGCCAAATACATCCCGGCGGCGGCCAGATCGGGCAGCAACTCGACTTCGGCTTTCAATTTGGCCGCGAGTTCCCGGAACTTGGCCAGGCGCGCCTCCGTGGTGCTGCCGCCGTCAGGCAGAAACCCCCTGGCCTCGCGAACATCCCGCACGCCCTCTCCCGAGACCGCTTTCACGCCCGCATGGCTGGGCACCGACAAGGCCTCGCGGACACGTCCCAGAATTTCCTCCCGCCCGCTCATGACGGGTCCTCCCCGCGTTCTTGCGCTTGTTCCCGCTCCCGTTCCTTCCATTGCTTCATGAAAGACTTCGGCGCCGGAGCGGGCAAATCCCGGCTGGCGGTCCACGCTTTCAACGGATCCAGTTTCCGGCCCTTGAAGGGTTGCCACAATTTGGCTCCGAATCGCATCAAACCTTCACTGCCGCGGTATCGCTTCGGATGGGTCATGACTTTCGCGAATTGCCCGAACATCCAGCGCTCCATCTTTCCCCCTTTTTCCTGAACGGCATTGCGGCGGTTCCGCATCAAATGATGGTGCAAATCGATTTTCACCGGACAAGTCTCGCTGCAGGCGCCGCACAGCGAACTGCTGAATGACAAATGCTTGTAGCTTTGCAGCCCCCGAAGATGGGGCGTAATCACCGAGCCGATCGGGCCCTGATACGTGGTGCCGTAATTGTGCCCGCCAATGTTTTTGAAAATCGGACACACATTCAGGCAGGCGCCGCAACGAATGCAGCGCAACGCGTCCCGCTGTTCCGGGTCCGCCAACAGCTTGGTGCGGTGGTTGTCCAACAACACCACGTGAAATTCCTCGGGACCATCCACTTCGCCCGGCTGACGCGGTCCGCCGATCATGGAATTGTAGGCCGTCAGCCACTGCCCCGTCCCCGCCGTGCCCAGCATCTGCAACATCACCGAAAGATCCTCCAGTTTCGGCACCACTTTTTCGATGCCCAGCACCGCGATATGCACCTTCGGCAGCGAGGTGGTCAGGCGGGCATTGCCTTCGTTCTCGGTAATGGAGATCATGCCCGAATCGGCCACCGCGAAATTCGCGCCACTGATGCCGATATCGGCCTCACAGTATTTTTGCCGCATCACCCCGCGGGCGATCATGGTCAGCTCCTCGGGATCGGCACTGGGTTCCGTCCCCAACTTCTCCTCAAAAATTCGGCTGATGCGGTCCCGTTTCAAATGCATGGCCGGAAACACGAAATGAAACGGGGCCTCTTCGCGAAGTTGCACGATATATTCGCCCAAATCCGATTCCACCACCTGCATGCCCGCCGCTTCCAGGGCCGGATTGAGGTGAATTTCCTCGGTGGTCATGCATTTCGATTTGATGATGTTTTTCGCGCCGTGTTCCTTGCAAACCCCGAGAATATAGTCCACCGCCTCTTTCCCGTTTCCGGCCCAAAACACCCGCGTACCCCGTGCCTCCAATTTGTCCGCGAATTCCCCCAACAGCGTGTCCAGATTTTCAATCGCCTCCCATTTGATGGCGGCGGCGGTTTGGCGGGCCTGCTCGAAATCCCCGAACGTGGCTTCGGTGCCGCCGCGGGTGTTTTCATATCCGTGCAAGGCGTCCTGCATCCATCGACGATGCTCAAAATCCGCGGTGCTGACAACGGAATCTTCTTTGAATTGGTGTGCGGGTGTATCAGTGGCCATAATGAAGCCTTACCCGCCACATGCCCGCCTGTCAACGCGCGGAATCCGCGCCGTGCAAAAAGTTCCGAGCGTCGGAAGAAAAAATTTCGAGGCTTCCGACGCTCGGGCGCATCTCAGAATTGGTGTTTTTAAGCCGTAGCTGCAACTGTCCCAGTTGCAGAACCCAATTTCGTGCCCGAATATCAAAGCTGTGGACAGCTTCGACAACGATGAGGCCACCGTTTCACCAATTGTGAGATGCGCCCCCGACGCTCGGAAGAATGATTTTCCGCTTTCTTTTTCTCATGTCGGGATGATAAGGAGGACGTTCCCCCCACCCGAGTCTTATGCCCGCATCCCTGAACCAACGTCTCATTCAAAGTTATACCGGACAGCCCGTCGCGCTGCCCGAACATCTGCGCGCGGAGACCGAGCGACTTTGGCAGGGCCAGCCGATCATGTTGTATGCCCTCGCGGATCTGGACGCCCACGGGAATTTGCAGGAACAATGGGTCATTCTCGGCCCCTCGGAATTGGTGCTGACCGCGAACGCCCCGGGCAAACAGAGCTGGATCCGCATTCCCCGCGATCAAATCAGCTCCATTGAAACCGGCGGTGGCCTGTCCTGCTCCCGCTGGAAAATCATGGGGCCGGACCCGGAAGCCGCGCCCTTGGCCGAACTGAGCTTCAGTCGCAGGCAACAACGCGGCATGGAAAACATCAAAATCATGCTGGAGTCCGAAGACGTCGCCACGCTGGACACGGATGCGGACACCGTTTACGCCGAAAGCGTGGCCGAACCCATCCGCAATGCCCAGGCGGCGGTGCGGGGCAGTCAAATGGCGGTGATTTGGCGCTTGATGAGTTATCTCAAACCCTACAAAAAGGATTTGTGGATCGGCGGATTCGCGGCCGTCTGCATGACCGCCCTGTCCCTGGTGCCCCCGCGCGTCTCGGGCCTGCTCATCGACGGCATCGAAGCGGGCGCCTTGGGCAAGGATCGACTTTGGATGTATGTCGGCTTCCTGGGCGGCGCCTTTCTCCTGCGGGCCTTTTTCCTCTGGATCCGCCTGCGCCGCATGGCCTTCATGGGCGAACGGGTGGCCCACGACATCCGCAGACACGTGTATGGTCACCTGCAAACCCTCAGCCTCCGCTTTTTCACCCGCAAACAAACCGGGTCGATCATCTCAAGATGTTCCTCGGATACGGACCGTCTTTGGGATTTCATCGCCTTCGGGGTCATCGAGGTGGCCCTTTCGGTGCTCATGCTCATCGGATTGGGGACGGTGCTGCTGACCCTGGATTGGCGATTGGGGCTTTTGTTGACCGTTCCGGTTCCTTTCATTCTCTATGCGTTTTACCGGCACAGCCAGGGCATGCAGACCATTTTCCTCAAGGCCTGGCGCAAGTGGTCCGACCTCACTTCGGTCCTTTCCGGCACCATTCCCGGCATCCGGGTGGTCAAGGCGTTTCACCAAGAGGAGAGGGAAGTACGCCGCTTTGGCAAACAAAACGACGACTGCCTGGATACCTTCACGGAAATCCACAAGGTCTGGACCCACTTCTGGCCCCTGCTCACCTTCTCCTTTCAGGCCATCACCCTTTCGGTTTACATCTTTGCCCTCCCCCGCCTCACCGGAGAACAGACTCCGCCCCTCACCATGGGCACGTTCGTCACCTTCCTCCTCTATGCGGGCATGTTCATGCAACCCCTGGAAACCATTGGCCAAATGACCCGCATGATGAACCGGGCCGTCAGCTCGGCCCACCGGATTTTCGAGGTGCTGGACACCGAACCGCAAATCCAGGACGTGCCCGATCCGGTGGTGCTCTCCCCCCTGCGCGGCGAGATCGCCTTCGAAAACGTCGGCTTTACCTACGACGGCGTCCGCCAGGTTCTGCGGGACATTTCCTTTCAGGTGGAACCCGGAGAGATGATTGGTCTCGTCGGACCCTCCGGCGCCGGCAAAAGCACCATCATCAATCTCCTCGCCCGCTTTTACGACCCCACCCTCGGCCGGGTGTTGATCGACGGGGTGGAGTTGAAGGACCTGGATATCGGCGGGTATCGGCACCAAGTGGGCATGGTGTTGCAGGACCCGTTTCTCTTTCACGGCAGCCTCATGGAAAACATCAGCTACGGCTTGGAAAACCCGGACCCCGGCGCCATTATCGAAGCCGCCCGGGCCGCGCATGCCCACGAATTCATTTGCGGGTTCGAGCAGGGATACGAAACCATGGTCGGCGAACGCGGCCAAACCCTCTCCGGCGGGGAGCGGCAACGCATCTCCATCGCCCGGGCCATCCTCCACAATCCCCGCATTCTCATTCTCGACGAGGCCACTTCCAACGTGGACACCGAAACCGAACGAAAAATCCAGGACGCCCTCGACCGCCTCGTGGAGGGCCGCACCGTCATCGCCATCGCCCACCGCCTCTCTACCCTCCGCCGCGCCAACCGGCTCGTGGTTCTCAAGGACGGGCGAATCGCCGAGACCGGTACCCACGATGAACTTTTGTCCCTACCCGACGGGGTGTTCAAGGGCCTTTACGATATGCAACAGGAACTTCACCGGAAATTCGCGGTATGAGCAGTCCCCCACCCCTTGAACTCGAACGCGCCCGCAATGGAAAACTGATCCTGCTTCGGGAAGGCCAACGCCTGCCCGTGCAAATCAGCCGGTGTTTTCCCTGGACCCATCCCCGCGCCTGGATCTCCCTGCGGGACGAAGAGGGAGAGGAAGCCGCCTTGATTCCCGACCCCGCCGCGCTTCCGGAAGCCTCCCGGGCTTTGCTCGAAGCCGAACTCGCGGAAAGCGACCAAACCTTTGCCATCACCCGCATTCTCGTCTGCCGCAAAGAAATCGAATTGCGCTGCTGGGAAGTGGAAACCCGGCAAGGCCCCCGCAACTTTCAAACCGAACTGGACGAATGGCCGCGCCGATTCGGTGCAGGCAGCGTGCTCATTCGCGACATTTGCGGGGATCTCTACACCGTCGAAGATCCCGAAGCCCTCGACCCCGAGAGCCGCAAAAAACTTTGGGTGCTTCTGGATTAGTGCGCGGGATCTCGCAACCAGCATGCCGACAACCCCGGCAAGATCAACCCATCCCCGACAAAGGACACCCCCTCATCGGCCCACAAAAGCTCGCCGGCGGAAATCGGATTCCAAACCGAGTCTTCGCCCAATTGATGCAGGGCCGTCACTCCGCCTCTCCGCACCGCGAAGACGGTATCGGAAAACCGCAGGATCCGTTGGGGCACGTCGGGATGGAATTCGGGGATCCCGCTTCGCAAGCGGAGGCGTTCCACCAACACCGACAAGACCCGGGCGGCGACGGCATCGCCGGACAAAGCCTCCCGCAAGTCATTCCACGACCATTGTTTGCGGTTGATGCTTCGATTTTGACCGGTGCGGGCCATGCCCTCCAGATCGTTTTCGGTGGCCGTGAAACTGTGCAAATAAAACGCCGGAACGCCCTGCAAACACATCGGCAGGGTTTGGGAGAGCAAAAATCGCCGCAGATGGGTTTCCGCATCATCCCCCTGGTTCTTCAAGGCGCTGAAATAGGTGCAATTCAATTCGTAGGGGGTGGTCGATCCGTCCGCATGACTCCGCTCATTCACCTTGCCGCCCAGGGCTTTGATTTCCGCCGCCATTTCCTTCACTTCGTCCATGGGCACCAGCCCCTCCAGCGGACGGACCCCGATGCCGTCGTGCGAGGCGGTGAAATTGAAAAAGGTACATCCCGCCGGCGGCGCGTCCAATGCCGCCGCCCAGGCCGTCAATCGGGAGGCATCTCCCCGTCGCAAGGCGTGCAGCAAGAGCGGGGGCAAAGGAAACTGATACACCATGCGGGCCTCGTCCCCCTCGCCGAAATAGGAGACGTTCTCTTCATGCGGCACATTGGTTTCCGTGAGCAGAATCACGCCCGGCGCCACTTCGTCCAACACGTCCCGCATCAGCTTCACGACCTCGTGCGTCTGAGGCAAATGAATGCAGGTCGTCCCCAACGTCTTCCACAAATAGGCGATCGCATCCAAACGAATGACGCGCGCCCCCCGTTCCACATAGAGCAGCAACAAATCCACAAACGCCAACAAAACCTCCGGGTTGCCGAAATTCAGATCCACCTGATCGGCGCTGAACGTGGTCCAGACCCATTTTTTGCCGGCGGCGGTTTCAAAAGGACTCAGCAAGGGGTGGGTGCGCGGACGAACCACCAGGGAGACGTCGGTATCGGGATCGAGGCTGTGAAAATACGCCCGGCCCGGCGCTTGGTCGGCCAGAAATTGTTGGAACCATTCGTGGGAAGCCGAGCAGTGGTTCAACACCAGATCGTACATCAGATCGTGCGTCCGGCCCAGTGCCGCGATATCCGCCCATGACCCCAAATCCGGGCGCACCTTTTCATAATCCGAAATGGAAAAACCATCGTCGGAGGGGAAAGGGAAAAAGGGAAGGAGATGCACCATGCTCACCGCCTCGCCGAGGTATTCCCGCACAAAATCGCACAAGCAGCGCAGTGGCCGTTCGCCTTCCCTCCGTACAGAATCACCATATGTAATGAGAATCGCATCTTCTTCGGACCACAGCTTCGCGTGAGGGTTCGGAGGCAAGCGTTCCCGGGCCGCGTCCAGCCGGGCTTGCAAACGCGGCCAGGTCGTCTCCACTTCTTCCGCAGGATACAACCGATGCAACCGATCACGCATGTTTGATTCGTTCATCATCTTTAGGTACCCCCGCTTTTCCGCAGGGCAAGGCCTTGGCCGCAATTATTTTGTTTTCCGCCCCCTTGCAGACGAGTTCCGGGACGCGAAGGAGGAGCGCCGCATCGGCGGGGGCGAAGGGGGTGGAGAAACAATCGTCAGTTTCAGCGACAGCCCCAACATTTCGCCCCCCGAACACAAAGCCGGCCCCCGCGCGAAGCGCCCTGGAGTGCGCGTAGCGAGTTCCACGAGCTACCGCCCTTCATCCGGCTCCCCATGCCACCCCACTCCGCACTCTTTTTGAAAAAATGGAAACATTCGGGTTATTTGTTCGCCCCGCCCGGCAAATCATGCTAGCCAACCCCCATGAACGTGCAACCCGACCTCCAATCCAGTCTTTTGTGTGATGACGTCCGCCAGGAGCGCAATGGGAAATTCATTCTCATCGGTTTATTCGACGCCGTGGCCAGTCCGAAATTCCCCCTGCGCTATCCCCGACTCTGCACGGTGAACCGCTGGTGCAGCGGCGAGGGCAAATTCATGCAAACCACCAAAGTCCTCAAACCCGACCGCCAATCCGTGCTCTTGCAGGGCAAAACCATTCCCGTGCGCCTCAAGGACGAATTCGCCACCGCCACCAACGTGGAACTCTTTCTCAACGTCGAATTCGATCAACCCGGCACGTACTGGATCGAAATCTACTTGGAGGACCGCCTTCGCCTCTCCTACCCCCTGCGCGTGGCCCAGGTGCAACAGCAAAATCCCAATCAGCCGCCCCAATCCCCGCCGCCCATGGCGTGAGCCTCCGCGGAGCCCCCATGCTTGCCCGTGCCCTCGGTTGGATCGGACTTCCGACGCTCGGAACCCTGTTGGCCCTGGGCTTCCGAGCGTCGGAAACCGACTGGCGAACCTTTTCCGAGCATCGGAACCCCAAAATCGAACGCGCCGCGCTCCCATTGCCCGACGGGCAGGCCATCCGCCTGCTGGGTTTGCCGGATGTCGGCGGCGGCACCGCTTTTTTTCTCGGGGAACGCGAAATCTCACGATCCGAATTCCGGGTCTTCGATCCCGCTTTCGACGGGTCTCCGGGGTCCGCAGCCGTCTCGCGCGATCAAGCGCTTGCCTTTTGCGAATGGCTCTCTCGACACAGCGGACGCACGGTGCGCCTGCCGACCCTCGCGGAATGGCGGCTGGCCGCCAGCGCCGGGATAGCCAACGCGGAATTTCCCTGGGGGTTTCCACGGGATCGCCGTCCCCGGTCCCTGCATTTCGCTTTGTCCGCCAAGCCCCGTCAACCCGGTCCGCCCCTCGGGTACGGATTTCGCGATCTCGCCGGCGGCCTGTGGGAGTGGAGCGCCGAAGGCCCGGCCGTCGGCGGCGCCTGGAGCGAACGGAATCCGGAGCGGTTGCGCATCCATGCGGCCCTTTCCCTGCCGGAGGGCTATCGGGACGAGGATATCGGCTTCCGGATCTTGGTGGAACATTGACTTCCCCCCTCCAAGCGGGCATACTGCCTTCATGAATTTCTCCTCCACCCAACTGGGCGAACGCATCAAGACCGCGCGTGAAGCGCGGGGGCTTTCGCAAAAACAGCTTGCCGACCTCGCGGGCATCGGCAAAACCGCCATGTTCGATCTGGAGCATGGAAACCCCGGCGTTCGCCTGAGCACCCTCACGGCGGTGCTGGACATCCTCGGCATGACCCTCCGCATCGATGACGTGGAAGCGTTGACCGCAACCCCGCCGGCCGAAACCCCGGCCCTCCCCCCTGAAGAATTGCCGGACCATCTCCTCTAATGAATCCTTTCGCCCACCTCCACCCCGAACGGGTGATCGCCCTTGTCGAAGAGGTCCTCAACGTCCGCGCCGAATCCATCTGCCGGCCCCTCACCAGTTACATCAACCGCGTCTTTGAGGTGCAATTGGAAAACGGGGAGGCGGTGGTGGTGAAATTTCATCGTCCCGGGCGGTGGACCGTGGATGCGCTGGCGGAAGAACACGATTTTGTCTTTGACCTTGCCGACGCCGACATTCCCGTGGTGGCTCCGCTGGAGGACGAGGAGGGCAACAGCCTCTTTGAGGACGAGGGCATCTGGTTTGCCATCACGCCCCGCAAACGGGGCCGCCCCTTCGAAGACCCCACTCCGGCCACCTGGCAGGATTTGGGGCGCACCCTGGCCCGGGTTCATGTTGTCGGCGACGAATCCGAATGCCGACACCGCCTGCACTGGCATCCCGGGGAAGCCACCCTGCGCCATTTGGATTACATTCTCGAACACGCCAAAGGGGGCGAGGAGTTTTTGGAGCGCTATGCCGATTTGGTCGAGGAAATGGTGGACGCGATCTCCCCTCTGTTTGATGAAAGGGAATTCCCCCGCCTCCACGGCGACATGCACGTGGCCAACCTCTTCAAACGCCCCGACGAATCCGGCATTTACCTGATCGATTTCGACGACATGTGTTTCGGACCGCCCGTCCAGGACCTTTGGATGCTCCTGCCCGGCACCGTGGCCGACAGCGGCCCGGAGCTAGAACATCTCCTCTATGGATATCGGCAAATCCGGGAGTTTTCACCGCTGGAACTGGATCTGGTGGAACCGCTCCGGGCCATGCGTTTCGTCCATTTCACCGCCTGGTGCGCCCTGCAACAAGAGGACGGCGGCACCAACCGGCTCGCGGAAAATTTCGACGCCCCCGCCTGGTGGCGCAATGAATACTCCTCCCTGCGGGATCAGCGAGAACGCATCCGCGAAGTCAATCGCGTGTAAAAAAAGGTTTACACGACGGATCGGAAATACTCGATGGTGCGTTGCAACCCGGTTTCCAAATCCACGGTGGGCTTCCATCCGAGCTTTTCCTCCGCCAGGGAAATGTCGGGCCGCCGTTGCTTGGGATCG
>PXAS01000090.1 GCA_003565815.1 PVC group bacterium | reverse complement strand
GACTGGTCGGAGATCGGATATCCGATCTACACGGGCACGCCGGGGTACACCGTCGGGGTGCAAGTGAATCACAATTACCCCCTGCGGATGCCTTTTTACCGGGCGTTTTCGTCCCGGGATCATATCCGGCTTCGGTCCGAAGCCCGCCTGGCGGATCACGCCGACCTCTATTTGGAATAAGACCATGTCCCCCACACTTCCCACGCGCAAATCCGGTCAAACACTCATCTTCATGACCATGGTCGTGGTGATGATTGCGTTTGCGGCCCTGTTTTATTTTGACGTGCACAAGGCGCTGCATGTGAAAGCGGTGAGCCGCAATTCCGGCGATGCCGCCGCCCTTGCGGGCGCCCGTTGGCAGGCGGTGAGTATGAACACAATCGGCTCGCTGAACGTGGCCCAGGCCATGGCGCATTTGGAAAGCCTTTCCGCTGGACAGGCCCAGAGCGCGGAGGCCGAGGCCATCTCCGAACTCCAAAAACGCCTGACCTTCAGCGGTCCGATTTTCGGGTTTCTCGCCGCCCAGCAGGCCGCCAAAAACAATGGCCTTTTTAATCAGCCGGAATTTGAGGAAGATCTTTTCACGCACATCAACATTGTGCTCAATGAATATGTCGACTTCTATCCCGAGCCGTTTGAACCCACGCCCCCGTTCACCAATGCTTGGGAAGAATACGCGGACATGCTGAGTTTGTTGGCGGAACACGGCCTGGCCGTGAACGCGGGATGGCAATACTATCGGGGCTATTCGCATTCCAACCATTTGTTGCTGAATCCCTCCTTTTACGACGCCATTGCCGGGAGAAGCTGGTGCTGGTTTTTTCACAATGCCTATGATGAATTGCAGAATTATTCTTCCTACATGGATTGGCCCGCTTTGCCGCCCATTCAGGTGGCGCCACCGGTGAATTCGGAAGTGTTCAGTCTGCATCTCCGCCGGGTGCGGGTGCGGGATTCCGTCCCCGTCTTGCCTCCCGAATCGGATTGGGCGGACCTGATGCGGGATTTGCGGGATCGGATCGAAAGCGCGGACCCGGAGATCATGGAGGATTTCGACGCCGATTGGGCCCATTATGCGTCCGGACCCTGGTCCAGTTGGACGGGGCGGATTCCGTCGCATTTCCCCTGGGAGGGCGAAGTGCGGGAGGAGTATGACTATGCGGGTGCGGACGCGGCCATTGTGGTGAGAACGGAAACGGAGCGTCATACCGGCTTCCGCGGCGGGGACGTGATCAACTGGACGGCGGGCGCGAAGCCTTTCGGTAGCTTGCCGGGCGACGAGGGCGGCCGGGTGCGGCCCAACAGTCACGGTTTGGTTTTGCCCGCCTACACCGACGTGCGTTTGATTCCCATCGACACCACCGTGAGCGGCGGCAACGGGGCGTTGCGGCCCGGTTGGCTGGAATTTATCATGCTGTATCTGCCCCAATACATGGAGCACGGCCCCTCCGTGCTTCCCGCCCACAATTGGTATGCCAACCAACTCCGCACCTGGGAGATTGCCGCCTTCCGGCAAGCCGGACTGGATTGGCTTGCGGTGAACTCGGCAAGTTGCGATCAACCAGGCGGTGGTGGCGGCGGTGGATCAGGAGGGACGTTCCATGGACATTAAAACACAATTGCATTGCAAGCGCCCTTGCGAAAACCGTAAAACGAAAGCGCCGGGGCGGATCCCTCGGAAGTCCGGCCAGGCCGTGATCGAGTTTTGCATCGGCATCGTGGCCATGCTGGCCGTGATTGGCGGCATTTTCCAATTGGGCCGCATGGGCAGGGGGCGGATGGACGCGCGGGTGGACGCCACCCGCATCGCCACCGCCCGGAGCATGCTCGGCGAAGACATCACCGGATTGTACATCCCCAATTATGTCCGGGAAATGTATGAAGGCTCGGATGGGCGCAGCTATTCCGTGGACGACTTGGCCATTGGCGGGAATACCGAGGATGTGTATGACCGTGTGGTGCGCCCCATGAATCCCGGCGCCGTCAGACAATATGCGCCGGGTTCTCCCATTGCGGACATGGAGGACAGTATGGAAATGATGATGGGGATGGGACTGGTCGCGGGGACCGGAATGGATTTGAACATTCCCGTGTTGCCCGTGGTGCGCCGCCTGTTTTTCAACCGCAATACCGTGGACATTCAAGTGCAAGTGTGGATGACCCGCACGGGGGATATTTACTGATGAAGCGCCGCATGGTCATTTCCGCAATTTTTTTGACCACCTGCATGGTGTCCGCGCAGGTGTTTTGGCGACGTCCCGCCCCACATTCCGCCTGGCAGCGGGGGTATGAAGCCCCGGTACGCTTGCAGGAGGGGCGCGGGGACACGCAACTCTATGCGGTCAAGGGCTCCCTGCATCAAATCCGGGCCGAATTGGAAAACAAGCATGGGCATTCTTTCGCGTGGATGGGCGGGGAAAACGTGGCCTGGGCGTTGGCCGTGGAAAACGGGCGGGTTCACCGCTATCTGGTTCAACCCCGTCCCGAGGCGGACGAGTGGTGGGTCTTGCACGTCGACCAGCGCCAACGCGATGCCGGACGGCCGGGGCAAAAACCCCGCAAGCACCAATTGACCGACGTTCCCGCTTTTCCAAACAGCAGCCCCACTTTTTACACCCGGGACGAGGACAATCTTTTGGCCGTGGAGATCTCCCGGACGCCGGTGCCTCCGGAAGCGGTGTTGGAACAACTCTCCGGCACTCTGCGCGCCGAGGGCTGGGTGGCTTCGCCCACGAACGTCGGCGGAATGCAAATGTTCATTCAAAGGGATCAAATGGCCATTTTGAGCGCCAAAAAGGGGGCGGACGGACACACCCGCGTGGTTCGGTTGCATAAACCACTTGGACTGGAATGAAAAACGTGTATTCTGCGGGAAAGAAAATCTTAGGAGACCTGACTGTATGAAGCAAAAAATCGTCCTCATCATTGCCGCGGGCATGGGCCTGTTGGCCTTTATCCTCACCCATTTTTATCTGGAGGCGGAGCGCCGCGAAATTTATCAAGGAGCCGAACGCGCCCAAATTGTCCTGGCCCGGGAGGATTTTCCCTCCGGGCATACCTTGCGTGCGGACGACATGGTGGAGCAGGAAGTTTTTGCCCGGGGCTTGAGCGATCAGGTGGTGCGCGCCGAAAACCGGAGTGCGCTCGTGGGCCGCACCTTGCAGTATCCTTTGCGGCAAGGTACGGGGATTCAATGGATTCACGTGGGCACGAATCTCCGGGAACTCACCGGGTTGGCCCCCACGATCCGGAGCGGCATGCGGGCGATTTCCATTCCGGTTTCCGCCGAAACCGCCGTGAGTGGTTTGGTGCGCGCCAATGACACCGTGGATATCATCGGCACCTTTAGCTTCACGGACCCCCAAAACCCCGCCGAAATGGAGACGGTGACCTTCACCGTGCTCCAGGATGTCACCATTCTGGCCACCGGGCAGGACACCGCCCGAGTGGAACAGCAAATCGAAATCACCGGCGGCGGACGGCGGCGCTCCAGTTACAACACCGTGACCATCGCCGTGTTCCCGCAGGAGGCGGAACTGATTGAGTTTGCGAAAAACGTGACCGGGAGTTTGGCCCTGGCCTTGCGGAATCCCAATGACCGCAGGTACTTTGCCGATGCGCCGCCCATCGATTTCGACACCCTGCAGCGTGAGTTGCCCCGTTTGAACCGCGAGCGGCGGCGAATTCTCGGGGGTGAAGAAGCAACCGAACAGCAGAGGCGCTGAGCATGCCGGCGCGGTTGCAACTGGTGATTCAACAGGAGGGCGGGGCGGAGCAAAGCTTCAACCTGCCGTTCGGCGTTTACAGTCTGGGACAGGACAAAGGGAATAAAATCGTCCTCAAGGACGAAACCATTTCCTGGAAACACGCGGTGCTCAGCGTTCGTTCCGATGAGCTGGCCATCGAAGACTTGAACAGCAACACCGGCACCTACGTGGAAGGGGAACGGGTCCGCAACCGGCAGGTGTTTCAACTCGATGACCGGGTGCAGATTGGGAAATACACCTTGCGCGTGCGCGACCCGGAGGCCGTGAACGCGAAAGCGGCCGGACCCCAAAAAGCGGCGTCAGCCCCCGCCAAGGCTTCAACCAAAGACAAGGATGAAACCCCGCCGCATCTGAAACGTCGATCCGGCTTGAGTCCCGAGGCACGCATTCGCAGGGACATCAAGCGGCAGGTACACAAAGAGCTGTTGGACCGCCTGGATTTGCGCCGCATGACCGCCGAGAACATTGGCGAAACCGCCCTGCAGGACCGGGCCCGGGAGTTGGTGGATCAGATCATCAACGACGTGCGCGAGCGCTTGCCCGGAAAAATCGATCCCCAAAAATTGGCCGATGAGATTTACAACGAAGCCGTGAAACTGGGTCCGCTCGAGGACTATCTTGCGGACGACTCCATCACGGAAATCATGGTGAACGGACACGACCAGATTTTCGTTGAGCGTCAGGGAAGACTGACCAAAGCCGAGACCACCTTTGTGGATGATGCCAGCGTGCAGGCGATCATCGAGCGGATCGTGGCGCCCCTGGGACGGCGGATTGACGAAAGCAAACCCTACGTGGACGCCCGCCTGCCCGACGGCAGCCGCGTCAATGCCATCATTCACCCCCTATCCCTGGTGGGGCCGTGCATCACCATCCGGAAATTCGCCAAGGTGCCCTTCACGGTGAGCAAGCTGATTGAAATGGGGGCCTTGACCCGCGGGGTGGCCGAATTCATTGACATTTGCGTGAAGGTCCGCAAAAACATCATCGTTTCCGGCGGGACGGGCACCGGGAAAACCACGTTTTTGAACGTCGTGAGCGGGTATTTGCCCGATCACGAACGCATTGTCACCGTGGAGGACGCCGCCGAGCTGCGCTTGCCCCAAGAACACGTGGTGCGTTTGGAGTCCCGCCCCGCGAATATCGAGGGCACCGGCGCCATTACCATCCGCGATTTGGTGCGGAATGCCTTGCGGATGCGCCCCGACCGGATTGTGGTGGGCGAATGTCGCGGCGGGGAGGCTCTGGACATGTTGCAGGCGATGAACACCGGCCACGAGGGGTCGCTGACCACCGTGCACGCGAATACGCCCCGGGACGTGATTTCACGACTGGAAACCATGGTGTTGATGTCGGGAATGGAGTTGCCCGTGAAGGCCATTCGCGAGCAGATCGGCTCCGCCATTCACATGATCATCCATTTGGGCCGTTTCCAAGACGGATCCCGGCGGGTGTCAAAGGTCACCGAAGTCTGCGGCATGGAAGGGGACAAGATCGTGATGCAGGATTTGTTTGAATTCAAACAGCAGGGGCTGGATGAGGCCGGGAAAGTGATCGGCACCTTGATCCCCACGGGCAACGTGCCCACGTTTATCGATGAAATTCGTTCCCGGGGCTTGGAGTTGGACCCCGCCGTTTTTGATCCATCCCGCGCGGAGGAATACGCGACATGAATGATCTGATTCCACGCCTGCTCATCCCCTTACTCTATTTCGGTTGCTTCAGCCTGATGGCGTATGTCCTGCTGGCCGGATTGCGCGAAGCCATGGACGGGGTCTCGGACACCTATTCCCAACAAGCGGCCCGGGAGTTGGAAAACCTGTTTCTGTTTGTCCCCGCCCACCGGATTGCCTCGCTTTCCCGCACGGCGTCGATCATCGGTTTTGTCCTCGGCTTCCTGCTGGCCGGCAGTTTGGCTTCGCCCGCGGGCATGCTGGGGGGCGCCATGGCGGGGTTGTTTCTCTTTTTCCTCATTCGGTTGATCCCCGGATTCATCATCCGCATGCTGCAAAAACGGCGTCTGGAGATGTTCAACCAACAGTTGACCGAGGCCTTGGTGACCATGAGCAACGCCTTGCGGGCGGGCTTCAGCATCCAGCAGGCCTTTGAAACCATCGTGCAGGAAGGCCGCAAACCCATTGCCCAGGAATTCGGAGTTTTTGTCCAACAAACCCGGGTGGGGGTCCGTTTTGAAGACGCCCTGCGCAATCTTGAAGAGCGGGTGACCAGTGAAGACCTCACCCTGATGGTCCGCGCCATTGAGATTGCCCGGCAAACGGGCGGAAATCTCACCGAAGTGTTTGAATTGATCGCCGCCACCATCCGCGAACGCACCCGGATCGAGGGGCGCATCAAATCCATGACCGCCATGGGCCGCCTGCAAGGCATTGTGGTGGGTCTCATCCCCGTGTTTCTTATGGGGGCCATGACGATCCTGGATCCGGCCATGATGATCGGATTTTATACCTCCGTGATGGGCATCGCCATTCTGCTGTTGGTCGTCGTCTTGCTCACCATCGGCTTCCTTGTCATCAAAAAAATCGTGAACATCGAGATTTGATATGATGATCCATTCACTTTTCATACTCGCGCAACAACAGGCGCCCGTCAATGTGCCCCCGGTCGGGGGCCTGGGCGTGCTCGCGGTGTTTGCCTGGGTGATCACCGCCGTCCTCGGCGGCTGGTATGTGGCCTCCCGCGGCACCGAAATCCGCTATGCGACCTTGGCGGACGGACAGCGCGCGCAGCGGAGTCTGCCCCTGAGTTTCCGCCTCTTGTTGCCGTTTACGGCCAATATCCGTAAATATCACAAGCCAAAATACGAGCCCCAACGCCTGGACATCGAACAAAAACTGGTCTCCGCAGGCTACGATACCGTGCTGCGTCCCGAAGAATTCATGGCCCTGAAAGTCCTGATCCCGCTTTGCCTGGGGCCGTTGATCATTTTCCTGATCAGCCTGTTGACCTCCCGCCTGCCCGGCGGACTGGGGGTGGGGATTCGCGAACGGCAGTGGATGCTGTTCGTTGCCCTGCTCGGATATTTGTATATCCGTCCCCGATCCTGGCTCAAAAACACCATCAAATCGCGGCATCGCGAAATCGAGCGGGCTTTGCCCTTTATTCTCGACCTGCTGACCCTGTCCGTGGAGGCGGGGTTGGATTTCATGACCGCCCTGCGGCGTTTGATTGAACGCCGCAAGGTGGATGCCCTTAGCGAGGAATTCATCCGCGCCGTCCGGGAAATGCAGGTGGGGCGAACCCGGCGGGAAGCGCTCAAAGACATGGCCGAGCGCTCCCGTCAGCCCGATCTGGCTTCCGTGGTCACCGCCCTCATCCAGGCCGACGAGCTTGGGGTCGGTATCGGCACCATTTTGCGGATTCAGGCCGAGCAAATGCGGCAACGGCGGTTTCAACGCGCGGAAAAATTGGCAAATGAAGCGCCTGTGAAGTTGCTCTTTCCTTTGGTTTGCTTTATTTTCCCCTGTGTGTTTCTGGTGCTCCTGGGACCCATCTTTCTGGAAATGCTCAAAACCGGATTTTAATTTATGAACGCAGTACCCCCCCATTTCATCATTGAAGAAGGCCCCGAACGCGGGCGGGAACTTGTCATTCCCCCCGACGGCGCCCGCATTGGCCGCGCCACCGAGAACGATCTCAGCATCGCGGACGCGGCCATGTCGCGCTTTCAGTGCCGGATTTATTTCCGGGACGGTTTTTTGCATGTCATGGATTTGGGAAGCACCAACGAAACGTTGGTGAACGACGCCCCGATTTCCGACCAGGTCTTGCGAAAAGGGGATGAAATCCTCATCGGAGAGTCGATGTTGCGGGTCGTGAATGATGAACTGGACGGAAAGGTGCCCGCCCCGGTCCTGCCGGAAAAATCCAGTCAACAGGGCCCTTCGGACTCGAGTGCTGCTGACAAGGATGATTCCGGCAAGGACGCCGCCGGCAAGGAGGCTTCGGGGCGAATTTCGGGGGCGAGTGCGGGGGAGGGAAAAGAAAATGACGCTGAACCGGCCCCGATCATTTTCCAGCCGGATGTGGAAGCGGAGCCCGAGCCCGCGCCCATCCCCGACCCGGCGCCTGTCTCAACCACCAAGTCCAAAACCGGGTCCAAAACCAGCTCCAAGTCGGGTTCCAAGTCGGAATCCAGGGCCGGGCAGGGGACCCAAAGCAAAACCGGGTCCAAGTCCGAAGCAAAGTCGGACCTGCCCCCCCCGCGTCCCGCGTCCACCCCCCCGGCTTCTTTGAATGAAGACGGCGTGGATTTGGGACTGGGCCGAAAATTCGCCGGGAGTCACGAAGAAAACGGGTCACAATCCAAAACCAACTATTTGCTGATTACCCTGGTGACCATTCTCATGGTCATGGTCGTCGGCATGGTCTATCTGCTCATGAGTCAGGAGGAGCCCCCCGCGGTGAATGAGGGGGCGGGGTCGGATTCCGTGCAGGTGTATTATGAAAAAGTGCGCGCCGGGGAGGGGAATATTTTCCGATATGCGGTGGAGATTTCGCCGCAAGGGATGGTGTACGCGGAAATCCACGACCTGAACAACCAACTTCGCATCACCCGGGAACAGGAAATGAGCGAAGACACCTACCGACAGTTGCGCAGCCAATTGTTGAACCGCCGGGAAACCTTCGAGCGGTTGCGGGACGAGTACGAGGGCACCTCCGTGGATTTGCATGAGAGTTATGAAATGACCCTGATCTTCGGACGCGATGTCAAGCGGGTGCGGGTGGCCAACCAATTGGAGCCCGACGCTTTCCGGGACGTGCGGGACCAGGTGGAGGCTTTCGTCAATAATGAATTGGATCTGGGGATTATTTCCCAGCCTCCGGAAGTGTTGCGGCGCGAAGCCCAACAAGCCTGGGAAAACGCCCAGCGCCTATACGCCGAGCGGGACGTGAAAAACAGCAATTTGTGGGAGGCCACCCAGCAATTGCGGCAAGTGACCTGGCTTCTGGACAATATCGAGCCCAAGCCCGACTACTTTCGGGAGGCGGTGCGGTTGCAACAGGAGTGGCGCGCCGATCTGGAGCAACGGGTGACCGACTTCCGCTTTGAAGCCGCCCGCCAACAGCAATTGGGCAATTTCGAACGGGCCGCGGAACTCTACCGACAAGTTTTGGCCACTTTTCCCGAACGTTCCCACAGCCTCTATATTCAAAGCTACAACAACCTGATCCAACTCGAGCAGAGGTTGAACCGATGAAAAACGCAGCGATCACTTTTTTGACATGTCTTCTCGTCCTGATCGGCGCCGGTTGTGAGCGGCAACCCCAAGTCCCCACGGGCGAGTTGTTCATCAGCTCCGAGCCCGCCGACGCCCGCGTCGAGGTCAACGGGGAGTTTTTGGGCACCACCCCGCTGAACGTCCGGGTACCTTCCGGAAAATTGTTGGTGTCCGTTCGGCGCGACGGATATCAAACCGAGCGAATGACCTTGAATCTCGCCACCGGTTCCCAGGTGGCCCGGGATCTCAACCTCCGCCGTTTGTCGGGTTTGGTGCTCATTGATTCCGATCCCCCCGGCGCCGCCGTCAGTATTGGCGATGTCTTCCGTGGAAATACGCCCTTGGCCCTGCACAACATCCGCCAAGGGGAGCATCGCGCCCGTTTGGTGCTGCAGGGGTATGACGACCGGGAAATCGAATTTTCCGTCGAGGATCGCATTCCCCGCCGCGTGAATGTGGACATGGTGTCCAACTCCGGAAGTCTGATCGTGCATTCCAATCCGTCCGGCGCCACCGTTTACGTGGATGGCCGCAACGAAGGCAGCACCCCGGTATCCTTGGAGCGCGTTCAGCAGGGGGAACGGGATTTGGTTGTCGAACTCGACGGATATGAAGACTTCCGGAGAACCGTTGGCATTGTGGCCGGCGAATCCGCCCGGGTGACCGCGGAACTCTCGGCCCGGCCGGGGTCATTGCGGGTGGTGACCATTCCCTCGGGCGCCCGCATTTACGTCAACGACGAGTTCAAGGACGAAAGCCCCATGGTGGTGGAGCCGATTTCCCCCGGCGCGTATGTCGTGCGCGCCGAGCTTCGCGGGCATGCCGATGAAGCCCGGACGGTTCGCGTGGAGCGCGGCGAGTCCGTGGTGCAGGAGTTTCGCTTGGAACGCAACAGCGGTACGCTGGAGATCATCACCCGTCCCGCCCTGGTGCGCGTGATCGTCAATGGTGAATTCGTGGGCACCACCCGTCCCCGCGACCGGGGAACCGATGCCGTTTCCGAGCCCCTGCAAGTGGAAATGCTTTCCCAGGGCGCCCACCGGCTCCAGTTGGTGCGCGAAGGGTACAACTTCGAATCCAAACGCTTTATGATTACCATGGATGAAGTCACCACCCTGGACGAAACCCTGCGCCGAATTTTCATTCCCAACACCATTCTGCGGATCGGCTCCCGCCCCGACGATGCCATTATCGGGCGTTTGGTGCGCCGTCATGCGGACGGTTCCGTGGAAATGGAGATTCGCGAAGGGATTTTCCGGACGTACCCGCCCGAAGAAATCATTTCCATTGAGCCGCTGCGAGAAGACCGGCTGGAAGACGATTGAGGCG
>PXAS01000445.1 GCA_003565815.1 PVC group bacterium | reverse complement strand
TTATGCCGCCTTTGATACCGCTTCCGAGGTTTGGAGGCACCCGTCGCGTAGCGACGTCCGACGCATAGCCGTGGATTTCAATCCTGGCGAGTATACACATTTTGCTGAGCCATTTCGGGCCGAAGCTTGCATGCCGTATTCCCGCACCTCTTTAGACCCCGGAGGGATTCTTTAGCTTAGCCCCGTGTGCTTGCACGCGGGGATCATCGTCCCAAAAATCCATCGCGACCCCGGAGGAGGTCGGATTTCTTGGGAGGATGCCTGCATCCGATCCCGACCTGACATGCGGAGCGTCGGGTGCAAGCACCCTTGCATCGTAACCGACACCTCCGGGGTCCGCGATCCTGATTCCGAAATGTGTATACTCGTCAGGATTTCAATCCACGGAATACCGTCCACCATAAAAACCGCGCCGCGTAGCGTCGCCTGACGGACCCGGGAGTTTCAACCCCATTTTGACACAAACATCCGCGGCTGGGTTTTGGGGTTCGCACAGAGGCGCTGAGGCACGGAGGGATATGCTTGAATAAAAATTTCGAATTTTTCCATTGAAGTATCTATATGTATGCTGTTTAATTGTATATGTATTATGAACCCATAACCAAGGAGCATTTTCATGAGCTACTGGACGAAAAGAATCAAGGAAACCATGGATGAAATGGGCTGTCCTGAGGTGGATCCGGCCGAGGTGGAGGATTTTATCCGTGCCTCACATGACAGCTTTAACTATCTCGAAGAGGATCAACTGCGCAAAGAAATAAAAATGGCCGCCTTTGCCATTCACAGTGGCCTGCTGGAGGAAACCGTAGAGAACTGTAAAAACTACTATGGATACGACGTGGGATGCGAAGTGCCGCCCGGGCGCACCCCGCCCGAGTTCTGTCCCGACTTCACGGAGGAAGATATTGCCAGGGTCATGAAACCCTCCTGAACTCTTCCGACTTTATGATACAGGATGATTGCATCCGACGATTGAAAAATCTCTCCGGATTGTGCGATCCTCCCCGGGTGAGTGATCCTTTGAAACCCGAGAAGCGAAGCTGGAACATGTCCCGTGTCCGGTGCGGAAACACCATGCCGGAACGTGCGGTACGCTCCCTCCTCCACAGTGCTGGATACCGTTTCACGGTCAACGGCCCTCTGAACCGCACTCTTCCCGACAAGCCTGATATCGTGCTGCCAAAATATCGGTCGGTCATCTTTGTCCACGGATGCTTCTAGCATCGGCACACCGGCTGTCCGGCGGCACGGATTCCCAAAACCAGCGTCACCTGGATGGACTTGAAGGCGAAACTGGGGAAAAATGTGATCCGCGACCGCCGGAATGCACGGCAACTGCGTAAACTGGACTGGAGGATGCTGACGGTATGTGAGTTTCAGGTTCAAAAACAACCGGGCCGGGTTTCGACCAGGATTTCACGGCTCCTTGGGTAAGGCACCCTTCATAAATTTGTTGAGGGGAACGCCTTTTTTGGGGATGCCAGACTGCCTGCCTCTGCCGATGTCCTCCATCCGGTTCAGGTCCCAGTCATAGTGGTTTAAAGGGTCGTCAGGGGAAAGAGGAGCCACGTCAAACACCAGATAATACGCCATCGAACCTCCTTGGTATCCCGTGGCCTGAAGTTTTTCCCTTGAAATAACTCTGGGGCCGTCCGATTTGATTTTATACAGGCCCGCACCCCGGCGGTATTCCCCTTTACCGTGCAGCAGAAGATACGATGCTTTCAACACCGAATGGTGAAGCCGAAGAGAGTCCTGACCGTCCTCTGTCCTGAAGTTATAAAGACCGGACTCTCTTACCCATTCTTTCTGCCAGGGATACTTCAGGTAGCCGTGAATCACGTACACATCTGAAGGAACCGGGGATCTTTCTCCAGACACTTGCTCCGTCAGGTTCTCATATACGGCATCCGGAGGTCCGTCCTTATGAATCCGGTAGGTCTGCCAGGTTTGTTCCTCCCGCTGTGTTGCCCGGTTGTTCACATGCGCGGCCACCTCCAGAAGAAACGCCTTCAACTCATCTGTCCCGTCCCCTTTTTCCATGGGGCGAAGGGGAAACGCTCCGAGTCCGGGAATCACTTCGTGAAATCCCCTCCATTCTTTCGCTTCCGTTCCCGGATAAAGGACATACGCCCCGGCGGTTCGGCGGATGGCATCCCGGTAGGCATGCATTTTCAGCAGATCGGCACGCTTGTAGGTTCCGGAAATTTCCTGCTCCGCCTCCCGGTTCAGGTCCTCGTGCAGTTCGCGGCCCTTCATGATTGCGTCATCCGCTCCAAACACCTCTCTGAGTTTCTCAATCCGGTATTTGGCATCAAAATGCACATGCGTGATCAGTTCCTGCCGTTCCGCCTCCTGTTCACTGAAGGCCGCAGGCCAAAGCGCCAAGGTGTAATCCGGCCGCATCCGTTCTGTCCAGGAGCCCTTTGCCGGATACCGCCCGGAACGCTCATTCCCGTGGCGGGCAAAGGTACGGTTATAACTCAGTTTCAGGCTCAGAATCCGGCCTTCTGTTTTGCACTGCCCACGCAGAGGGGTGTGGCGCCCTGCACGCAGTTTCAACCCGAATCCGTCCGCGGTTTTCACAATCAGCCGTTCAGACGGCGGGCAGTCGAGTTCGAACACGTCACTCACCACCTCCAACAGGCGGAAGAAGACCCAGTATTCATAGAGGGTGGCCACATCCCGTTTTCCCGCGGAGTAGACATCTTCTCCTCCCCGCCAGCAGAGCCGTGCGGAAAGTTCGAATTGAAGCCAGGCGCGCAGGACTTCACGGTAGCCTTCTTTGCGCTGAAGCACCGGGGACCCCAGTGGCAGAACCTCCGGACGTCCCACCTCGCGGAAAAATCCCCGGGAAAGGGTTTCATCCAGATTGTTTTCCAGGGTCTGAATCTCCGAAATGATCCATTGATTCCGCCTGTCTCCGATTTTCTCCAGTTTCTCCCGCATTTCTTCAAGCGTTTTCTGAAAGGTCTCCAGCGCATGCTTCACAAAGCGGTTTTCCGCGGTGTCCACGGTATCCTTTTTATTACGCACCTCAATCTGCTCGGGAAGGGAGGTCAGTATCCCCTGCCTGCGAAGCGGATGGGTTTCAGGCACTTCCGTTCTCCGACCACCTTTCGCCAACTGCCGGATCTCCCGTCTGCCCATGCGCCTGCTTTGACCGGCCGGAAGAATTCGAACCTCTTCCCTCCACACCGTATTCGGCATGGACAGAATCCGGTGCAGGGCGTTCTGAAAATCCTCCGACCCGATGATGGCCTTTAAAAATGAAAGCCGTTGCACCAGAGTCTGCGCATCATCGGTTTCAGCCGGTTTGAAATACTGGGTCACCGGTGAGCGGAGCTCCATCAGGAGTTCGGAGCACCGCTCTGCAATATCCTCCAGCATGTAACGGTAGTCGCTCTCGTAGTTGAGCTTGCGCGAGCGGATCTCGATCACGGTCTCCGCGACACACTCCCCGCTGACGGCATCCAGCAGGCGAAGGGGAAAAAGCCCCACATAAATTCCGGTGTCGATCCGTCCCCGGTGCTGTTCTCCGGGGAGCCGGCTGGGAAGGATGAGATCCGAAGAGCCCAGAATGAACTTGTCACTATCCAGCCGGTATTCATACGATGTGCCCTCGCGCAGGCGGACAGAGGGATCTCTTGAAGAGTCCACCTGAACCGCATCCTCATCCCGGCGTACAGCGCATAGATGCAGACAGACACCCGGAAGGGCCTTTTCTTCTCCAGAAGGGAAGTGCAGGGTTACCGACTCCGGCATAGCTTACGCCTCCGCAAAGCTGGTGAATCCGTTTTCCCGCAGCCGCTTCATCATCCGCTGAATTTTTTCCAGGGACCGTGGGTAACCGGATTTGCAAAGTTTCTCCAGGGTCTCCAGAACCGGCTCCAGTTTGCGGCGTGATCCATGCAGTTTCGGCAGCAGCTTCTGCATCACCGCCGCATCCATGGCCTCATCCAGGGACCAGTCCTCACCGGAAAGTTCTTTGTGGAAATACACAAAGCGGCAGATTTCATGCGCCGTCCGGTACCCGAACTCCGCCCCCGCCTCCTGCAGGGGATTGAAAAAGGACATCAGGACACTGCGGATCTCCGTTTTCAGCGGTTCATCCAGCGGCACATCCTTCCGCCGCGCCGCCGCCACAAACCCCTTCGCATAGGCCGCCCCCTGACCCGCAATCGCATCCAGATCCGGCTTCACCGGATTTTCCAGAAACGCGGACATCTCCTCATCCGACACCCGGAACTCAATCACATTCGCCCGGTCCAGCACCTTGGGACTGAACATATAGGTGGTCTCGTCGATATTCACCGTGCCGATCACAAACAGGTTTTTCGGGATTTCTAATTTGCCGGGTACGCAGGGAATTTCACCCACTTCGGTCGGCCATACGTCATCCTTCCCGCCATCGTGCAGATGTATCGGCTCTCCCGATTCCATCGCCGACAGAAAATCCGCGAAATACCGCTCCACATGGGACAGGTTCATCTCGTCCAAAATCAGGAAATACGGATGCTCATCATCCCCCTGCGCATTCAGAATCAGATCAAGGACCCCGTTGTCCGGCTTCCGGTACTGTCCCGGATTCAGAGCATCCGGATACCCCAGCAGATTCTCGTTGCTGGTCCAGTCGGCACCGACGGAAATTAAAAGAACCTGTTGTCCAGCTTCATCCTTAACTTGATTCTCCAGTAACGCGAATGACGCCGCTTTCAAATGAGTTTCAAAGCTGTGCAATTGGTCGCTGAATTTGCTGGTTCCTTTGACACCCTCACGGATCTCCCGTGCCAGAGTTTTTTTGGGTATTGCGTTTTCACGAATAAAATCAGCCCACTCCTGAATCATCTCACGAGGCAATGTCACTTTGGTGGCCTTATCGGGATCAGTTGAATTCCAGAACTCAATCGCTGTACGGTCTGCCTTGGCCACATGATAGGTCACATTTGCAGAGGCAATATCCGAACCTACTTGAAACGTATCCGCCACAGATTGATTTTTGGTAATCCATTTTGTGAAAGCCATTGCCAACTGGGTTTTTCCCGACCCGGAAAGCCCCGTTAAAATCAGAAAGGGCTTGGTATGAAGGGCCGCGCAGAGAGCACTGGCAATGGAGTCCTCCATGGTCAGCCCGGCCTGACTCACCGCCTCCACAAATGATTGAAGGGAAAATGGCCCGTCACCAACAGGCCCGGCAGGACCCGGTGCCGGCCCGTCTGATTCCTCTTCCTGCATGTATTCATAAAGCAACCATGGGAACATGTTCAGCCAACCTTCCGGCATTCCCTTCAGGTCGACACCCCGAAACTCATCCATCAGGAAAATATTCCGGGTCAGCCAGCTGTCACCCTCTTCCGTTGGTGCATACGATCCGATAATCCCCTTCTCCTGCACCCAGGCAAACAGTTCATCAAACCGTTTCGCGTCCACCACGGTTGACAGCCGCCCCGGAGCGCAGGCCGCGAAGATGCGGTTAATTAACACTTTGTTCAGAACACCGGTCTTTTTTTCCACCAGTCATTAAAGCCGGCATACACCTCAGGATTCAGAGGAGACGAAATGATTTCACCCAGGAACGTTTGAAAACGGGCATTTTTCAGAAAGCCGGCTAAATCATCCCGTTTAATGATCGATTGTCCGCTGTTCGCAATCCCATTGCTCTGCTCGTTGATCAATTTCTGGATAAACCCTTCATAGCTCTGTTCCGACAGAGAGGAAAGACCGTGGTATAGACTATCATCCGTCAACTCACCTTTACCAGCTTCCAGCTTCGCTTTGATCTCCTGGATGTCCCGTGTTAGCTGGGTATACCTGTCCAGCCACTCCTTCACCCGGGCATCATGCTGGGCTACAAGCTTGTCGAAGAGTTCCTGACGTAATTCATTCATAATTTCTCCAAATCATCTATAGGTAATAACTGCCATTCTTTCTCACCTCAGTCCGCCCGATTCAGCTCCCTCAGTTTGGCCGAAATCTTTCGCACCGTTTCCGGAGAGTACTTTTGTTCGCGTGCCAAAATGAATGAGGATATGCCCCGTTGGTTCACTACCTGCAATCCGGTGGGATTGAATCGAGTCAGTTGCACGTACCGATCCCAAAAGCACAGGATCGGAACCACCCAAAGCGGCTCCTGTGTGACCGGCTGGAGAATAGACTGTAATTTCGCGGCCTGACGTCGGGGTTGCTTGAGCACTTTGTCCGCTTGACGATGTGAGCCTATTTTCAGCACTTCGCCGTCAAATGTGATCCGGTCGTCCTGCGGCACCCCTTTGGCACTCCAGTTTTTGGTTTCCAGAGTGAATATCCCTGACGGCCCCACAATAATATGGTCGATATTCTCCGTACCTCGCTCGTCTTTGAGCACGAAATCATGAAACACGTCGAACCCCGACTTGCGAATTTCGTCCAACTGCTCCTCTACCAGGCGTTCACCCAACATCCCCTTCTTCAGGCATCGATAATAGTGCAGCTTCGTTTTGATTTTAAACCCGAGATGTACAAGATAACCTAAACCAAAAATGCTTAAAATAGACATCGTTAAAAGGTTATAGCCGGGTATCAAAAACACAATCCAAGCCATCAAAATACTTGAAAATACCACGACCCCACTTACAAGTTCATCATAAATATCTTTCTCCCATACATCATCCATTTGCTTTCGAAGCGATTCACCGGCTTGACGGATGGGCTTGGGTTCTGCAGGCGATTTATTTTTCATGATTTCAAAATGTACCGATAATGGGTTGGCTTGGCGGATCCGTGTTCAAGTAGATTCCATGGATCACGTATGATGGCGTTACCGCCTGTAATCTCAATTTTTTTCGCGGGGTGACACATGAATGTTATTCTCATAGATGCACAGGGAGTCCCAGAAGCAGTTTTATATTTCTAACTCCCTAAATACGCTTTCTCCAAAAAGGGAAGCACCTTGGAAAGGTCGCCTGGTTTATTAATCGTAATCTCCAAATCTCCGGTACCAAAATGGCCTATATCGCTCACATCACGGGTGAAACCCTCTTCAATTTGAATTGAGGATGGATCAATTTTTAAATATATCTGAATTTGTTTCTTCTGTCGTAGAATTGTAATGCAGGCAAAGTTTTTAATGCGCTTAAAAGCTTGGTAGTATTTCAAGTTTTTAATTTGAACGTCATCCCCCAACGCTTCGAGCGTTTTTCTGAGCTGGTCGTAAAGATCCAACAGCTCAACATCACCAGTAAGTTGAAGAATGTCAGTAAAATTCTCAATATTAGGTGATGGCTTTTTAGAAAGCTTGGGTGCGGTGGAGTTTTTACCGTCAAGGGATTCAATATTAACCGCATTCACCAACTCCAACAAAAGAAACTCATCACCATACTTTCGGTAACGAATCAATTCGATATTCCGATAGATCTGGCTGACCGCGTGTTGGTCATACTTGGTATAATCCCCGGCAATGCAAATCAATCGGGGACTGGACCACTCAATCGCTTCCGCTTCTTTCTTGCCAAGCTGCTTCATGACCAAAAGCTCCAATTCAGCCTTGTGGTCCATCAGCCAATCCAAATAAAATAAGCCCTGATTGATTACATTCTCATTACTGGCACGTTTATATTCAATGATCACCGGACAGCCGTTTTCATCGATACCCAACGTGTCAATCCTCCCTCCATGCACCTTTCCAGTGCTGTATTCGGAAGCCAAAAATCGAACGCCCAAAAATGCTTCCAACTCAGATTCAACCAACACCTGTAAGGATTTTTCCACAGCCACAGCTTCGCTTTGAAGTTCCGCAATTGGATTCTCGTTTATGCTGAAAAGTTTGATGTCGCTCATGGTGTTATATTCCTTATAGGGTTAGAAAGGTCGCACTTTAGATGTTGATTGATGTTCATTGCGTTCAATGGGCTAATAGGCCTCCTCCCGAAACCGGTCATTCGACCACTCAGGCGCTTGAATTGCCATGATAATAAGTTTGTTACACATCTCATATTTGCTAAGTTCTAAAATATTCATGAAGCCACTTGCCCCCTATGCATTTCTAAATACTGTTGCAAGGGATATCGTTCGAGTTTGCGGGGTAAATGGATCACCTGCCCCTCCCGTTCTCCGAACAGCTCCCGGGCGTGGTCGTTCCGGTAGTGCTCACGGATTTCTTTGGAGACGACGAGACGGTAGTCTTCGTCAAAGGTGATGAGGTGATTATCGAAAGCTTTGTCGTAGGTGGCGGAGAGGCAGAGACCGTTGCGGGGGTCCATGCGGGTTTTCTTGTTGTCTGCCAAGGGGATAATGTGACTGGCGATGTTGATCCGGGGGATATCCAGGCCAGTGATGCAGCAGCGGTTTTGGTAGATTTCGAGAATGATACGGCGGAATCCTTTTTGGTTGATGCGAACTTTACGCTCCTTGATCGCCTCTTTGCCTTCGAATTCGTTTTCCAGAAAATCGGGCAGATCGGCTTCGCGGTTCAGTTGATCGGCGAGTTCGTCGGGGTCACCTTGGTGAGTGCGGAACAGATTTAGCAGAACTTCCTGATGTTGATTTTCTAAAAGAAAATGGCGATAGTGACCCAGCGCGGCTTTGATAAAGCCATTTTGCAGATAACTCTTTTTCCCTTCCAAAAACCAGAAGCTCTCTGCTTTGAGCGTTTGCTCTTCTTTAACCTTCAGGAGAAGCTGATGTATTCGTGAAATACTGTTTACGCTCCAAATATCTGCGCAATCCCCAAACCCTCCTGCCTCTTGCTGAATCATCAGACGCAGTAAATCCATTCCTCTCAAATAAGATTCAATGGTGCCGGCATCCTCCCGGAAATTTTCCCGGAGGTATTGTTCAAACGCCAATCTGACTGGAGGATTATGCTGTGTCATTTTCTTATTTGTATGATCAGCTGATTTGTGACCTTATTCGGGAAATGATGTGCCGGTAATTATCAGCGATGGACTGTGCCTCCTCGACATCGGACACTTCAAGAATTTCAAGATCGGGCTTCCCAGTTTTGTAGTACTCGACTGTGACTTCATATTGTTCGGCGCGAAGGGTTAGACCATCAATAATCTGTCTCCAGGCGATATTATCAAGTGTGACTGTTTTCATGACGTGAATCTTACATAAACAGAATTTTGGATTCCCTCATACCAATTGCGCGTGCTGATGTGTTTTTTGTCCTTCAGTACTTCGGCAGCCTGCTCATCGGAAATGAATGAAAAAATGTCGACACAGTCATAAACCACGGTTTTCAAACCCTGCCTCTCTTGTAAGTGCTCTGCGACAACGTCCGCTGAATTTTCGCCGGGATCATCATTTTGCTTTGAGATGTCACAATCAACTTTTCCATAATAGAATGTCTACATATCCCCGGATGTAGGTCAACCGGATTTTCCTGAATCTGCTGGGTTTTTGTCGGGAATCCGCACCATCTCACGGGCTGGCAGCCTGTCGGACTTTGGGAACTTCGGCTGCAAATCCGCCCGATTTGGCCCGGATTCCGTTGGATTTTTGTCAAATAGCGGTGCTATGCTTCGCAAATCCGACGAAATCCTGCTTTAAACGGATCGAATTTTCGCTTCGAAGCCCAAAGTCCGACAAGACTGCCGGGGTTTTCGGGATCCGAGTCAAGAGATCCATCCATTTTTCAACATAAGCGCCCGGCGCGGGATGCGCCGCCTCCATGGCAGAGGCGTCGCGCCTCTGATTTTGCGGCAAGAGACTGAGGCGGGATGTCTCAGCCACTTTCCGAACGTCGGAAAACATTTTTTAGGTCGTTCCGAGCGTCGGAAATGATTTTGTCGTTTCAAGAACTGATCAAACAGGGGAAGGGTGAATGCGGTATTCCCGTGATTGTGTGAGGGTTTTGACGGATTTCTGGGGTTTGGTTTTTTTTGGCGGGCATTTTGGAGGGGTCAGAGGGTGGATGTTTGGAGAATTGCTTCGGAGTTCCTCGTTTACGAGGCTTCACAGCCCCGGCCTTCAGGCCGAGGTTACGCGGAGAAATCGGGTTCACGGTCAACGCTTGTCTTGTTGCCATCCGATGCACAACAAACTCCTTTGTTGCTAACGAAAGCGGGTTCGCCTCACAACAAAGCGGATTGCGACCTCCGTGGATTGGCAGGGAGGGTGCCGCCTCTACGACGATCTTGAGACGGACCCGAGGGATCACCGTTTTGTTGTTAGTGGATTCGCAACAAACCCGTTTGTTGTTGCTGAAATACCTATATAATAACAACAAATCGATTCTTGAGGAAAGCGGACTCATCAAAACACCTCCTCGCCTTCGGATTCGCCTCGGGCGTCTCCAGAAGCAGATGATAATGGTTGGACATTAGACAATAGGCATGGATCAGCCATCCGGTCTGCTCACAGACCTCTG
>PXAS01000159.1 GCA_003565815.1 PVC group bacterium | reverse complement strand
TTATCCGCAGTCCGGCGAAGCATCCGCAAGTAGTTTCACTCTTCTTCCATTCGCGGGACGGCAAGGCCATTCGCGGGGTTCCCTCTTAACCTGGATTCTCTTCGGTTGCGGATAAAATCTGGGTTAGGTTTCAAGCGAGAGTGCTGGAATTGACTTGAATCATGTCTTTTGAATGTTCATGGACTTTCCTGATCCGCCGCCGCTCGTCCCGAAGTCCCCAAAGCAGAATATTCCATGAGCCATGCCTACCTCGATTACGTCAAGCGACTCAGCGCTTGCATTCGCGAAGCCGAAGACCTGCCCTTGGGCGGATTTCCTCCCTGTACACATGCAAAACCCGCATCCGACGCGCCGAGGGCCCTTCTCTTTGCCCCGCATCCCGATGACGAATGCATCATCGGACTGCTGCCGCTCCGTCTCATGCGCGAATCCGGCTGGCGCATCGTCAATGTTCCCGTGACCCACGGCAGCAACCCGCTGCGCCAGGCGGAGCGTCACCAAGAACTCGCCGACGCCTGTGCCTTTCTCGGATGGGATTTGCTCCCCCTTGAAGTCAGCGTTGGCCCCGCGCCTTATCCCGGCCTCGATCTCCCCGCGATCCTGCGCGTCTTGGAATCGCATTCCCCTTCCGCCATTTTCATGCCCCACGCCCGTGACTGGAATTCACGTCACCTTTCCACCCATCGGCTGGTGATGGACGCACTCGCCCAAATGCCATCCGACTTCACCTGCGCGGTACTCGAAACCGAATTCTGGGGCGCGATGGACGATCCCAATCTGATGGTGGAGGCGAACGATCTTCTGTTGGCGGATCTGGTCGCGGCCACGTCCTTCCATGTCAAGGAAGTGGAACGAAATCCCTACCATCGGCTGTTGCCCGCATGGATGCTCGACAATGTGCGGCGCGGCGCTGAACTCGTCGGCGGCCAAGGTCATGTCGTTCCCGATTTCCTCTACGCGACCCTTTACCGTTTGAGCCACTGGCAACAGGGCCGTCTGTTGCCTTCGCCGGGGGCCGGACGCATGCTTCCCTGTCAAACCAACCCCTCGGAGACCCTGCATGGAAATCAAACGGGGACCCTGTAAATTTGCCTACCGCCCCAATCGTACGTTGGCGACATTGTCGCGCTCGTTCCGATTGTTCTCGCCGCCGGTCAAGCCACGGGAGCTTCCGGCCGACACCACGATGACCCGGGTGCGGTATTGTTCGGGCTGGCTGAGAAATTCCACCTTTCCATCGTAATCCCGGTCCAGTTTGATGAAATATTGGGTGCCCCAAGGATCCAGAAACGTGCCGTCCGACTGAATGCCTTGTCCGGTAATGTAGATTTTTTGTTGCGGGTTGAGCTGGTGGTCCTGGTTGTAATTTTGTGGTTCCGCGATCAAGACCTGGATAATGCGTTTGGATTCCTCTTTCCATGTCTCGTAGTCGGGAATGTTCGTGTCGTCGGCTCCGCTCCCGCCGGGGTACCCTTGGTCACTGTGAGGCACGGGGAAATAACCGTAGTCATCGAAAAACATTTCCACGGCGGAGGCGATGTCGCGGGCGTCGGCGGCGGCACGGCTGCGTTTGGCCGATCCCAAGGTGCGGGTGATGGCGGGAATCAACAGGCTCGCGAGAACGGCAATGATGGCGATGACCACCAGCATTTCGATCAGGGTGAAGCCCTTGCGGTCAATGGGGTTGGGGGAATTCATGACATGTCTCCGGGTGAGGGTTGGCTGAGGCGTTTGTTTTACCATACCCAGTTCTGCAGAGAAAATCAAGGACGGGTGAAAACGTTTGAATTTTGATCCCGGGCCTGCTGGCGCATTTCTTCAAAGGCGGGTCGGTCGATTTCGACCGCGCCCATGGCTTGCATGTGCGTGGTGAGCTGCTGGATGTCCAGAAAGCGATGCCCCCGGGTTTTCAGGTGTTCGACGAGGGCGCGGATGGCGGCTTTGCCGGCGTTGGGTCGGCGGTGAAACATGCTCTCCCCGGAAAACATGAACCCGCTGTCGATGCCGTAGAGTCCGCCCACCAGGGTATCGTTTTCCCAGACTTCCACGCTGCGGGCAAAGCCCAGGCGATGCGCGGCGGTGTACGCGGACACCATTTTGGGATGGATCCACGTCTCGTGTCCGTGATACGTGGAGCAGGCCCGGATGATTTCCGGGAAAGCCCGGTCGAACGTGACCTCGAAAGAAGCGCGCTGGAGCTGTCGGCGGGTGCTTTTGCCGAGACGAAAGCGGTCCAAGGGCAGGATGCCGCGCACGGCGGGGGCCAACCAGGGGAACAGGGATGTATCCTCGCCGGGCCAGGGGAAGACGCCGAGCGGGTAGCCCGCGCGCAGGGCGTCCACGGGCACGTCGGAAGAAAACCACACCAACTCCTCCTCCGGGCCGAGTGACTGCAGTCGATGTTGAAAGAAGAACTGGAATTTATCGAGGTTGGTCATTTGCAGAAATCGAAATATGTGGTATAGAATAAGCCTTATGGATAAACAAACCTTAATCAAAAATTTGAACGGAGATCTCGCGGGCGAATTGGCCGCGATCACCCAATACACGGTATATGCCGCCAAAGCAAACGGTCCGTACCGCCCGCAACTTGCCCAATTCTTTTTGGCGGAAGTGCCCGACGAGCAAGGGCATGCTCAGTTTTTGGCCAACAAGATCGTTGCCCTGGGCGGCGAACCCACCACCGTGGCCCGGGACGTTCCCGCCGCGCACAACAATCGGGAACTGGTCCAAGGCGTGCTGAAGGCGGAGAAACAGGCCATCGCCGATTATACCCAACGTGCCAAGGAAGCCGAAGAGTTCGGTGACAAAGGGCTTGCGGTGCGTCTTGAGGATATGGTGGCCGATGAAAGTGGACATGCCGAGGAAGTGGAACGTATTCTTGAGGACTGGCCCCTGTAGCGTCGCCTTGAATTTACTGAATGCCCGCCCGGGCCATGACATCCCGGGCCATTCGTAAACTGGCCTGGTCAATCATGGAGCCTCCGATCGCGGCGGCTCCTTTTTTTTCGGCCTTTGCCTGTTCGTAGGTTTCGATGACCTGCCGGGCGCGGGCGATTTCCTCTTCGTCCGGAGAGAATATTTGGTTGAGAATGTCGATCTGGGCCGGATGGATGGCCCATTTTCCATCGAATCCGAGCGCCCGGCTGCGGTGGGCGGCGATGCGCGTGGCTTCGGGATCGCGAAAATTCCCATGCGGGGCGTCGATGACCTGCAGTCCGGCGGCTTTGCCGCACATGATGAGGCGGCCGTACACAAAGTGCAGCGGATCGCCGGGATAGACGCCGTCGTTTTCCCCGTGTCCCGAAACGGAGGTCAGGGGCATATGGATACTGGCCGAATAATCGGCGATCCCGAAAACCAGACAGCGCAGGCGGGAGCTGGCCGCGGCGATGGCATCGGCGTCCCGCAGGGCTTTGGCACTTTCGATGATGGCCTCGATGCCAATCGGGCGTTCGATGCCCGCCTCCGTTTCCAGACTGGTCAACACGCGGTCCACGAAATGGAGGTCGGCCGCGCTTTCGACTTTTGGAACCACCACGGTATCAAGTCGGGATCCGGCTGCGGGGATGATTTCCAGCAAATCCCGCAGGGCGTAAGGGGTGTCCACCGGATTGATGCGCAGGGTGAGGGTTTTGTCGCCCCAATCCAGTGTCCGGATCGAGGCCCGGATTGTCGCGCGGGCGCGGGTTTTTTCATCGACGGGACAACTGTCCTCCAAATCCAGCATGATCACGTCGGCGTCACATGGGGCGGCCTTTTGGTGCATGGTTTCCCGGTGTCCGGGAACCGAGAGGATACTGCGTCGGCGTTTGATGGGGGTCATGGGGCGTTTTTTCGTTCGTTTCGTTTGCGGATGACGGCTTTTTCAATTTCCACGGCCCCGAAGACCAGCAGGCCCGTGGCCAGCATGGGCAGCCAGGTGATGGCGGTCAGGGGACGGGAGCCAAACCAAGTGTTCATGTAGGGGAAATACGTGAAGAACATCTGCGCCATCACCACCGCGCCAATGGCGTAGGCAATGTAGGGGTTGGCGGTGAGGAGATTTCCGCGCAGGGAGGATTCGAACATGAACCGGCTGTTGAGCAGATAAAAAATCTGTCCGAATATCAGCGTGCCCACGGCGGCGGTCTGCGCGTTTTCCACGCCTTGTGTGGACTTGACCCAGAAGAACACCGCGAGAGTGGCCAGCATGATGAGCACGGACACAAAGCCGATCCGCCAGAGAAAAAAGCGGGGCAGCAGCGGTTCGGCGGCGTCGCGGGGCGGTCGCCGCATGACCTTGGCTTCGGCGGGTTCGAAGGCCAGGGCCAGGCCCAGGGTCACAGCGGTGACCATGTTCACCCACAGCACCTGCACCGGGGTGAGCGGCATGGTGAAGCCCAGCAAGATCGCGGTGATGATGACCAGCGCTTCGGCGCCGTTGGTGGGGAGAATGAAGAGGATGGCTTTTTTGAGGTTGTCGTACACCGTGCGTCCCTCCTCCACGGCCCGGGTGATGGAGGCGAAATTGTCGTCGGCCAGGACCATTTCGGACACTTCCTTGGCCGCTTCCGTGCCTTTGATGCCCATGGCGATGCCCACGTTGGCGGTTTTGAGGGCGGGGGCGTCGTTCACCCCGTCGCCGGTCATGGCCACGATATGGCCACGCGACTGCAGGGCTTTGACCAGGCGCAGTTTGTGCTCGGGGGTGGTGCGGGCAAACACGTTGTTGGCTTCGGCGATGTCGGGGAGGTCCTCGTCGGAAATCGTCTCCAGTTCCGCGCCGCTGATGACTTTTCCTTTGCCCATGAGCCCGATTTGCTTGGCAATCGCGTCCGCGGTCAGGGCGTGATCCCCGGTGATCATTTTCACGGTGATGCCGGCGGCATGGCATTTCTGGACCGCCTCGATGGATTCGTCACGGGGCGGGTCGATGATGCCCGTGAGACCGAGCATGACGAAGCCGTCCTTGACATCGTCGAAATCGAGGGTGCTTTGCTCCCCGGGAACGGATTTCACCGCGAGGGCCAACAGGCGTTCGCCGCGGCGGGCCACGTGGTCCATGGCCTGATCCCAGTGCTCCGGGGTCAGTTCCCGGTCGCCTTCGCCGCCCCGTTGTTGGCTGCAACGTTCCAACACGCGTTCGGGGGCGCCCTTGAGGAAAATCATGCGCCCGCCCTCCGGGGTGCCGTGCAGGGTGGCCATGAATTTGTGATCGGACTCGAAGGGGATGGCGGCCAGGCGGGGCCAAGCCGCGCTTTCCGCTTTCACGGTGAAATTCGCTTTCATTCCCAAGGCCAGAAGCGCCCCTTCGGTGGGATCGCCTTCCACGCGCCAAAGATTTTCGATTTCCCGCAGGCGGGAATCGTTGCAAAGCAGTCCCACCCGGGCCAAATCGGTGAGCGGGACGTGGTCGGTGGGATCGATGTCTTTGACTTCGAGGGAAAAGCTGCCTTCGGGTTGATAGCCGGTACCGGTGATTTCGAACAAATGGTCGGCGGTGACCACGGTGGACACGGTCATTTCATTGCGGGTGAGGGTTCCGGTCTTGTCGGAACAAATCACAGATACCGATCCCAGGGTTTCCACGGCGGGCAGGCGGCGAATGATGGCATTGCGCCGGGCCATGGCCTGCACGCCGATGGCGAGGGTAATGGTCATGATCGCCGGCAGTCCCTCGGGGATGGCGGCCACGGCCAGGCCGACAACGGAGAGGAAAGCTTCCGTGAACGAGGCCCCGCGAATGAAAATGGCAAAAGGCAACACCAGCGCGGCCACGCCGAGAATCGTGTATGTGAGCAGGTGACCGAAATGGGCCACTTGGCGGAGCAGGGGCGTGGTGAGGGACGGGGCGGCGGAAACCAAGGTGTTGATGCGACCGATTTCGGTGTGAGATCCGGTCCCCACCACCACGCCCGCGGCTTGACCATAACTCACAATGGTCCCCGAATAGGCCATGGACGCGCGGTCACCGAGGGCCGCGCTTTCGCTGACCGGGTCCACGGATTTCTCCACGGGCAGGGATTCGCCGGTGAGCGCCGCCTCCTCCACGCGCAGGGAACGGTTCTCCACGATGCGCAGGTCGGCCGGGATTTTGTCCCCCGACTGCACGTGTACGATATCCCCGGGCACCAATTCCGTGGCCGCGATCGTCCGAGTCTCGCCGTCGCGGGTCACCGAGGCGTCGGCGGACAACATGCCGCTGATGGCGCTGAGGGCTTTTTCGGCTTTGCCTTCCTGGATGAAGCCGATGAGGGCATTGAGCAGGACCACCGCGAAAATGACCCAGGTGTCGATCCAGTGGTCGAGCAGGGCGGTAATCACGGCGGAGGCCAGGAGCACGTAGATCAGGACGTTGTGGAATTGCAGGAAAAACCGTTTGATCGGGCCGATACGTTGGGTTTCCGGGAGTTTGTTGGGCCCGTGTTCGGCCATGCGCTTCGCCGCTTCCTCGGTCGAGAGGCCATTTTTGGGGTCGGCGGCCTGTTGTTTCAGCGTGTCTTCCACGGACACCGCGTGCCAGTGGAAAGAGGGATTGTGATTTTCGGACATGATATTTCGCGTGTTTCGGGGTTGTTGTCTGGTGATCTTCTTGCGTTTTCTCCGGGCCACGGTCAAGTTTTATGTCAAAAGGAAGTGTTGGAAAGGCTTTTCGAACGGGGTCTGGTCAGGGCTTGGGGCGGCTTGGGAGCGACGGGGGGGCATGGCGGTAGCTCGTGGAACTCGCTACGCGCACTCCAGGGCGCTTCGCGCAGTGGCCGGCTTTGTGCCCGGGGGCGAAGGTTGGGGCTGTTGGTGAAAGGTTGGCGCACGCTTTGCGGCTGATTGAGGGGGTTCACCCTTGGTTGCACGTGGATTGACGCGAAGCGTCCCTGGAGTGCGTGTAGCGAGTTTTACGAGCTACCGCCTGTGCGGTGGTTTTGCGCGAACAGCTTTTAGATCAAGTGCAAGCAACCTTGTATTTCGAATCCTATCCGCCCATTCCTGACTTGGACACTTTACGGGAAAAATTGTCTTTGGGGTAAAATATCCCCATCATTGGGCGCCGCCCTCCGAACGCCGCCGCTGTAAAATTCGGATGGCTTCGGGGTAGGCGAGGTGTTCCTGAACGAGGATGCGGTCGGCGAGGCTTTGCTCGGTGTCGTTTTTGAGCACGGGAACCTCGGATTGCGTGATCGTGGGCCCGGCGTCGAGGTCTTGGGTCACGAGATGAACGGTACAGCCGCTCGTTTTGACCCCCGCCTCCAGGGCCTGGCGTTGTGGATGGAGTCCTTTGAAATCGGGCAGCAGGGAGGGGTGGATGTTGAGGATGCGTCCGGCAAAGCGGTCAATGAAATACGGCGTGAGGATGCGCATGAAGCCGGCGAGCACGATCCACTCGCACTCGGCCTGCTCCAGCAGGTCCCCGGCGGCGCGTTCGAAGGCTTCGCGGTTGTTTTTGTCGTAGGGCAAGGCGTGGGCGTCGATGCCGTGGGCGAGGGCGATTTCAAGGGCGGGCGCCCGGGGGCGGTCGCTGATGAGCACCGCGATTTTCGCGTCGAGGGTTCCGGCCTCGATTTCTTTTTGGATGGCTTGGAAGTTGGAACCCCGTCCGGAGGCGAGGACACCGAGTTTGGTCTTCAGGCCCATGGCACGTTGACTTTGATGTTTCCGGTGTCGTTGATGTGTCCGAGGGGCACGGCTTCGGGGAGGGCGGCCCGGGCGGCGTCGAGATCTTCGGGTTTCACCACGATCATCCAGCCAATGCCCATGTTGAAGGTATGAATGGCGTCTTCAATGTCCAGGGCGTTCACCAAACGGCGTGCGGCCCGGTTTTTCCACTCGGGGAGGGTGATTTCCGCGCCTTTGCCCTTGAGGATGCGGGGGAAGTTTTCGCGAATGCCGCCGCCGGTGATGTGGGCCATGCCCCGGGGACGGATGCCGGCGTTTTGGAGCGCCGTGACTTCGGGGTAATAGATGCGGGTGGGGGCGAGCAGGTCGGGGATTTCCTCGGCGGGAATGAGGTCGGGTTCGCGTTCGAGCAGTTTGCGCACCAGGCTGAATCCATTGGCGTGAACACCATTGGAGGGAATGCCGAGAATGGGATCTCCGACTTGGATGTCTTCAGGCGTCAGCAAATCCGGTTTTTCGGCCACGCCCACGACAAACCCGCTGAGTTCGACGATGTCGGGGTGGACGAGACCGGGCATTTCCGCGGTTTCGCCGCCGGCGAGGTTGCAATCGCACCCCGCAAGGGCTTCGGTCATGCCTTCGATGATGCGGGCGATGGGGGCGTCGTCAATCTTGTGGATGCCGATGTAATCGAGGAAGAGCACGGGCATGGCGTTGGAGGTGAGCACGTCGTTGACGTTCATGGCCACGAGATCCACGCCCGCGATTTCGGGCATGTCGTGTTTGAGCAGAAGCTGAATTTTGGTGCCGACGCCGTCGCAGGCCACGAGAATAACCGGCTCTTTCCAGGGACTCAGGTCGAATCCGGCCGCGAACAGCCCGAAGGATTGCATGAGTTTGTGTTTGGCTTCGGTCTTGAGGCGCATGGCGCCGATGTCTCCGACGAGGGCGGCGGCTTTTTCCGTGTCCACGCCGGCTTCTTTGTAGGAAATGGAGGGTTTTTTCATGGGGAGGGGGGCAGAAAGGCTTGTTGGAAGATTTGAGGGGGAATTCGGCGGGCGTGGTCTGGTGGTGGTCAGGCCGTGACCAAACCGGGTTGGGGAATGGGCAGGGAGAGCTGTTGTTGGGATTTGGCGCTGTCGTTGCGCTCCATTTCGATCATGCGCAGGTAGGCGGGGGTCACGTCTCCGGTGAGGTATTGGCCGTCGAAACAGGAGGATTCGCATTTGCCGATGTCGGAATTTCCGTGGCGGACCGCGTCCTCAAGGGCGGACAGATCCTGGTAGATGACGCCGTCGGCGCCGATTTCGCGGGCGATTTGTTTTTCATCCCGACCGTGGGCAATCAATTCGTAGGAGGCGGGCATGTCGATCCCGTACACGTTGGGGAAGCGGACGGGAGGGGCGGCGGAGGCGAGATACACTTTTTGGGCGCCCGCTTCCCGGGCCATTTGCACGATTTGCTGGGAAGTGTTGCCCCGCACGATGCTGTCGTCCACGAGCAAGACGGTTTTCCCTTCGAATTCCAAGGGAATGGGGCTGAGCTTTTTGCGGATGCTATTGCGGCGTTCTTTTTGGCCGGGCATAATGAAAGTGCGCCCGATATACCGGTTTTTAATGAAACCTTCGCGGTATTTGATCCCAAGGTGAAAGGAAATTGGCAGGGCGCTGGTCCGGCTGGTGTCGGGAATGGGAATGACGACGTCGAAATGTACGTGTCCCCATTCGCGGCTGATTTTTTCGGCGAGGCTGTCGCCCATGCGCAGGCGGGCTTTATATACGGAGACCCCGTCGATAAAACTGTCGGGTCGGGCCAGGTAGACAAATTCGAAGACACAGGGATGCAGGCTGGGACTTTCGGCGCATTGCTTGGCGTGGAGTTTGCCGGCCATGTCGATGATGATGCATTCGCCGGGGGCCACGTCGCGGACGAGGGTGTAGCCATTGGCGTTCAGGGCCACGCTTTCGCTGGCAACCATATGGCTGACAAATCCGCCCGGTTCCTGACGACGTCCGAGGACCAGGGGGCGAATGCCGAGGGGATCGCGGAATGCGACCACCCCATAGCCGAGAATCATCCCCACGGCGGCGTAGGCGCCATGGCAGCGTTTGTGAACGGCGGCAACGGCGCCAAAGACATCCTCGTGGTTCAAACGGAGTTTGCCCCGTTCCGCGAGTTCGTGGGCGAACACGTTGAGCAACACTTCCGAGTCGCTGTTGGTGTTCAAATGGCGGAGATCGTTGGTGAACAGTTCCTCGGTCAGTTCGCGGGAATTGGTGAGGTTGCCGTTGTGGGCGAGCACCAAGCCGTAAGGCGAGTTCACGTAAAAAGGCTGTGCCTCGGTGCAGATGGAGGTACCCGCGGTGGGATACCGGCAATGGGCCAGACCCATGTTGCCCTTTAATTCGTGCATTTGCTCCTGATCGAAGACATCGCGCACGAGGCCGTTGTCTTTTTGCAGGTAGAGGCGGCTGCCGTCGCAGGTGGCGATGCCCGCCGCGTCCTGGCCGCGGTGCTGAATCATCAGCAACGCGTCATACAAACTCAGGGCGGCGCGTTCTTGGGGACTGTTGACGACTCCGACGATTCCACACATAGATCAGATTTGGGACTTGGGTTTCGTTTGGCGGGGAAAGGGAAAGATCATTTTATAGCGATGTGAAGAGCGGATTCAAGACAAATAGGCGCGGGCGTTTTCAAACATGCGCATCCAGGGGCCGTTTTCGCCCGTGAATTTGCCTTGGGGCCGATAACTCATTTGCAGGGCTCTGAAACAGCGTTCGGG
>PXAS01000207.1 GCA_003565815.1 PVC group bacterium | reverse complement strand
TGGTGGCTGGCGGCGTGGGATTCGGCAAACACGGTGACGCAGAGGTCGAAGGGTTCCCGGGTAAACAGATCGCGACAGACTTTTCCCTTGTTGCGGATGCGGGGGAGCAAATCGCGGTAAATGGCCAGATCTTCCTCCCAGGTGCTGTTGGCATTCTCCGGGGTGATTTCCCGCTCGCCGTATTGACTTTGGATCTCCCGCAACAGGGCCTCGGAGGAGGCTCCGGTGGGATATCGGGTGGGGTCCCAATTGTGGTGGCTGGCCCAGTTCACGAGTTGCAGGCCGGGGAGACCTTCACGAACCCCTTCATCGGGCGCATCCACGATCGCGGCTTTGCGATCCTCCCGGCCCGTCCAAAGGGTCCAGAACGGCGGGGCGTCAATTTCCATGCCGGTTTTGGCTTCCAAATCGTAGGTGCCGGGTTTGAGCTGCCGGAAATAATAATACCCGTGCTGCGCGCGCGACTTGCCGCTGAAGAGGGAGAGCCAGACCCCGTGTTCGCTGACCAGTTCCGGACTGTGGGTCTCGCCCCAGCAACCGCGTTCCATCAACGCGGAGAGGTTGGGCAGAACGCCTTCCGCCGCCCAGCGGTGGATGAGAGCGGGATCCCCGGCGTCGATTCCCAGAATCACGAGGGGAGATGGTTTGGAATTTTGTGCGTTTTTTGTCATGAGATGTACTTTCAGGCGTGATGAATGAGTTGTTGATACAGGGTTTCGAATTGGTCCACGAATTTATCCAGGGCGTATTCCGCCAGGGCCCGTTCGCGGGCGGCTTTGCCCAGGGTTTCGGCCCATTCCCGGTCGGAAAGAATGCGTTGAATGGCGTCTGCCATGGCGTCCGCATCGCCGGGAGGGGTCAGCAGGCCGGTTTCGCCATGCACGACTTGTTCGGCAAGCCCGGCATAGCGGGTGGCGATGACGGCGGTCCCGCGCATCATGGCTTCGGCGGCCACCAGCCCGAAGGGCTCCTCCCATTGGGAGGGGACGATCTGCACCCAGGCGGTTTCCGCCCGGTGCGCCAAAGCATTCACGTCAAGATGGCCGGTCATTTCCACGCGCTCGCTTATCCCCAAATCCACGGCCAATTTCCGGAGATCGTCCGCCCGGGGGCCCTCGCCCGCGATGAGCAAACGGGCGTCGGGGATTTTCCGTGCCGCCCGTGCGAAGGCCCGCAACAGAATGTCCACGCCTTTTTCCGGCACCAACCTTCCGCAGTACAGGGCCAAGGGCGGATTGGACAGGGGCGGACGCGGCGGCACCACCGGCACCCCGTTGGGGATCACCTGATCCACCCCGTGTCCCTCGGCCAGCAGACGTTGCCGAACGGCTTCGCTGACCGCGACCACCTGATCGAATGCCTTCGCCTTCCAAGCGTTGAGCAGACGCCTTTGCAGGGTCAGGAGCACTCCGTCTTTACGGGAAATGCATCCGTTTTGGGCGCAGATACGGCCTTGGGGCAGGGTGCAGAGGGTCCCGTCTGGCAATCGCTTGGTGCCCAAAGGGCAAATGCACCGGTACCAGGTCACGGCGTGCAGGGTGGGCACGTTTCGCAGCACCCGCAGGATGGCCGGGGAAAGTTGGGTGAGAAACATGTGTACGTGTACCACGTCCGGCTGAAACGCGCGAAGGAGACGCCAGAGGGAGAAGGCCGCGGCGGGGTTGAAGGTTTGAGTGAGAATGCGGATGGACGAATTCGATCCCGGGCAGGTGTGGTCCGCGAAGATGTCTTCGGGGGAAGCGGCTCCGGCGTTGCTGGTGAAGAGGCGCACTTCGTGGCCCCTTTCCCGCAAGGCCTGGCGGAAATGGCGGAGTTTGATCTCCGTTCCTCCGGCGGGGTAACCATAGTCGTTGATGAGCAAAATTTTCATGCAGGGGAAGGGGACGGCTCGATTTTCTGTGGATTTCCGGTTTCCGCGGCCCGTTCGGCGGCGGCAACGAGGAGCAGGCTGTTCTGTCCGTCGCGCAGGGAGGGGCTGCCGGCCTCTCCGGCGCGAATCGCGTTGAGAAAATGACCGAGGGCCGCCTCATAGGAAGGTTCCGCGCCGGGATGAAGCAGTTTGGCACGGACGTGGGGATGTTTGGCCGCAAGCCACAGTCGTTGCGGCCAGGGGGGGAGGGGGGGCGCATCGGGTGCTCGGAGGGACAGCCCGCGTTGACGGTCGAAGACCAGGGATTTTTTGGATCCCGTCACTTCCAGGAGATCTTCGTTTCCGTCGACCAGTGAGAAGCTGGAGGTGGCTTGGATGTCCCGGGCCAGATGCAAGGTGATTTCCGCTTTGTCCGCTTCGCTGTGGATGGACGCCAGGGTGGCCTCGACGCTTTGGACGGACACCCCGAGCAAATGCGGGATCAAATCGAGATGGTGGGAGGCCAAGTCCAAGAGCACGCCCCCGCCTTGGGTCCGGGTTTGTTTCCAAGACTGCATGGCGCCGGTGTGGGAATGAAACCGGGAGCGCACGGAGCGGATTTCACCCAGTTCACCCGAGTGAATGCGGGCGCGAAGTTCCCGGACGAGCGGGTGATGGCGGTAGTTGAATCCGATTTGTGCGGTCAGGGGCGCGTCCCGCCATGCGTCCAAAATCCGCCGTCCCTCCTCGGGGGTGGTGGCAATCGGTTTTTCCAAATAGCAATGTTTGCCCGCCGAGCGGGCCGCAAGGGCCGCCTCCGCATGCAGGGCGGGTGGCAAGCAGATGATGACCGCATCCACGGCGGGGTTTTCCCATACGGCCTCCGCATTCGCATGGATGGCGGAAGCGTCCAGCCACTGTGCGGCGTCTTTCCTGCGGGCGGGGTCGGCCTCCACGATGGCGGTGACGCGGGCGCCGGACAAATTGCGGAGGACGGGCAAGTGGACGCGTTCGGCGATTCGTCCGAAGCCCATCAAAGCCAGGGAGAGGGGAGCGGGGGCGTGGGGGGCGGATGTCATGGGGAGCAAGAGGTTGGATTGTTTTCTGCAAGCGGAATCGATGAAAGCGGGGTTGCGAGCATGCGGCGAATAAACCACACATAGGCCAGGACCAGCCCCACCTCGGCAATGGCGCCGCCGACGGCGGCGCCGATGAGGCCGAGTCTGGGAATGAGAAAGGCTTTCAGAAGAATGTGGGAAACGCCGGCCACGAAGGTAAGAACCATGTCCAGTTTTTGCTTCCCGAGCACCAGCATCAACTGGTGGCAATGGGAATGCACCACCGTGGCGAGAACCACCGCCTGCAACCATCGCAACGCTGGCACCGCGGGCAGAAAATCCGGACCGAAAACCATGCGAATGAAGGGCGGCGCCAATGCCCAAACCACCAGGCATGCGGCCAGCACCCAGGGGGCAATCCGGATCAACGAGCCGCGGAATTCGGCGAGGAGTTCCTGGCGCGATCGGGCGGCGCTGGCGGCCATGCGGGGAAACAATAGGATGAAATACGCGATGACCAGTGACAACATGAACAGGAACACCTTGTAGGCCGCCGTGTAGTGTCCGATTTCCTCGTCGCTGAGAAACAGCCCCACGAGGGTCAGGTCCAAACTGAAACTCAATCCGCGAAACAAGCGGGTGAATCCGATGGGAGAGGCTTCGCGAAGCAAGGCGCGGGGTGCGGGCGCCGGGAGCGAACCGAGATCCTGCGTCCGGGTTTGTATTCTGAGCCAAATCCAAGTGCCCAGCAGGGGAATCAGATTGGCCACGAGAATGGCAACCGCCACCCCATGGAGGTTTGGGGTCACCAGATACGCCAGTCCCATCAGCGGAAGGGTGAGGCATGCGGCCGAATAATTCATGGCCATGAACACCCCGCTTTGATGCAGGGCCTGGGCCGTCCACACGGGGCAGACCGCGCGCACGAAGACCACCAGTCCCATGATTGCGGTCATGCCGAAGGCCCCCCGCAATGCGGGAACGAAACCGGTGAGGGCACAGAGGATGAGATAGGCGGACAGGGCCATGGGAATTCGCAGGCGGATCACGTTCCGAACCATGTTCGCCAGCATGCGCGGACGCGGGGTCACGTGGGTGATCGCATAAGCCCCAAAGCCCCAATGGGTGAACACCTCCCCATAGACCAACAGGGATTGGGCGAGGGCAAAGTATCCGAGCGCCCCGGTGCCATGAATTCTGCCCACCAGCACCACGGTCAGAAAGCCCGATGCGCCCGCGGCCAAATTCCAGCCGACATTGACCGAATAGCGGGTGAGCCACGAATGGGAGGGGCTCCCACACAAAAACCGCAGAATGTTTTGGAAAAACCGCATGCTTCGTACCCGGGCGCTATTCTTCTTTTCGCGTTTCTTTTCGCTTGGGCACCGGGGGCTGGGTGGAGGCCAGATCCCGATACAGTTTCTCCCGGGCCGCGTCCCCGGGGCCTTTGTTTTCGTGGTAGTCGGACTCGAGATTCACCTCCCAGGGGTTGTGGGTTTCTCCACCCACATTGTGGGCGGCCATCAATGCGGTCAGCATCGAATGATCCTGGTTGTTGTAGCGGTGCATGCCGTTTCGTCCCACGGTTTGCGCGTTGGAGAGGCTTTCCATGTATGCCCGCAGGACCCGGACGGATTCCGCGTACAAATTGTCGTACACGGGGTAGGCCTTGGGCATGCGGATGACCACGCCCCCCTCGATTTCAGATTCGCGGACGAGGTTGATTTCGGCGAGTTCGCGCCCGGCCAGCGCCACCAACGCCTCGTCGTCCATGGACCACAACCCGTCGCCCTCAAAACAGAAATATTCCAGACCCAGACAGGTTTTGTCCGGATCGGGGACCATTTCCGGGCTCCAGTTTTTGAAGTTCTGTACCCGCCCCACCTTGACGTCGGGATCGTGGATGTAGATCCAGTTGTCCGGGAAAATTTCCGCGCGGTTGATCATCAGGGCCACGGTGAGAAAATCCCGGTATTTCAGGTTTTTGGCCGCCTGCAGGACTTCCGGAGGGGGCGGGGGGGACAGGGCTTCGACCCAATCCCGCAACGGCATGGAAGAGATGAAATGATCCGCCGTCCAGCGTTCCCGGGTTCCCCCGCCATTCGTTTCCACGGCCACCACGCGGTTCCCGTCCATCTGGATGCGCTCCACGGACGTGTTCAGGCGGACCTCGCCGCCCAATTCCTTGATTTTCTCCGCCGTCCTTCCCCAGAGCATGCCCGGTCCGAGGCGGGGATATTCAAAAGAGTCGATCAGGGTTTTGATTTGTCTTTTGCTGTTCACGGCCACGGAGCCCAAAAGCGCGTTTTTGATTACACTGACAAAGGAAAGGCCCTGAATGCGTTGTGCGGCCCAGTCCGCCTGGATTTCCGAGCAGGGAATGCCCCAAACCTTTTCGGTGTAGGACCGAAAAAACGTGGCGTACAGGCGTTGGCCGAAGCGGTTGACGACCCACTCTTCAAAGGTTTCTTCCTTGGGATGGGGCACGATCCGGGCGCGCAGGTAACTCATCAGGATCAAAAAACTGTTCCAGGGGCCCAACCCCGTGAGCACATTGCCCAAACGCAGGGGATAATAAAAAAAAGTTTTGTGATAATAGATGCGGGACAGTCTTTTGCAGGAAATCCAGTCTTCGGGGGGCAGAAGCTCTTTCCACAAATCGTTGATGACATCCACTTTGGTGAAAAACCGGTGGCCGCCGATGTCAAAGGCGTATCCGTCGTGGGTTTCCGTGCGCGCAATTCCGCCGACAATGCCGTCTTTTTCCAAAACCGTGACGTGCCGTCCGGCTTTGCCGAGGGCGTGGCCCGCGGTCAAGCCCGCCGGACCGGCGCCGATGATCAGTGTATTGCAATGGTGTTCCTTCATACTTGAAAAGCGGACTAGCACCGCGGCAAGAAATGACCAGAGATAATGATTGAAAGTTTCGATTTTTTCGGGGAAAGCCACGCATATGTTGTCTTTGCTCATTGTCTGGTCGGTTTTGGGGGGCTTCACTCTGGTTTTGGGTGCGGCCGCGTTGCGCTTCTTCCGGGTGGAGGCCGGCAATTCCGCGGGCGGGGAGGAAAATCATTTGTTTCGGGCGCTGTGGACGGGTCTGCTCCTGCTCGCCTGGTTGCTTCTGGTCTGGTCGCTTTTTGCGCCGATCACTCCGATCACCGGGTTGGCGCTGACACTGGGATGCGGAATGGCCTTGCTGCTTTGGGCGGAACTTCGGCGGGATTGTCTCCGCCTTCTGCGCCGCGGATACCGTTCGGGGGGCTTGATGACCCCGTTGCTCGCTTTGGGCGCCGCCCTGGCCGTGGCCCAGCCGATGAGCAATCGGGACGCGCTGGCGTATCATTTGGATTTGATTCAAATCATGTCGCGGGTGGGTCTGGTGCCCGGTTTGGGGTTGATCCATGACCGATTCGGGTTTGTTTCCTCCTGGTTCGCAATTCCGGCTTTGTTCAACCACGGTCCGCTCTCCGGCCGCGTGGGCGTGGTCGCCAATGGATATGCCTTTTTCTTGATGCTCGCCCATCTCCGGATGGCCGCCACCCGGGTTTTGCGGGGACGGGGGGACCCCGCGGACTGGTTTGTCTCCGCCGCGTTGAGCGTCGGCGTTTTGTTTCCCGTTTATCTCGGCTTTCCCGTGGGCAGCACCGCCGATTTCGCGGTTCTCCTGTATATTCTGATCGTGGCCTGGACCGCGCTGACGGTGTATTCCCCGGGTGCGGTTCCGCCAAGCGGGTTTCGCGACCCGCGGTTGTTGCCGCTGTTCATGGGCGCGCTGTTGTTCAGTGTGAAACTTTCCGCCATCCCCGTGCCTGCGGTCGCGGGCGTGCTCTACCTGATTTCCTGCCGGTTTCGCCTCCGCGCCTTCGTCACCGGCGGCACCTTTACGGCCTTGCTGATCCCTTGGTTCTCGGCCTCCATTGTGGTGACGGGTTTCCTGATGTATCCCGGACCCTGGCGCCTGAATCTTCCCTGGACAATGGGGCATCATCAGGCTCTGGAAATTACCCACTGGGGGCAGCCCGGCCGCTTGGCCGCCCCCTCGCCCAGTTTGGATTGGCTCCGGCGTTGGCTGTCCTTGGATGTCACCCACCAAATCGGATTCGCCTATTTTTTGGCCGGGGTGGTTTTTCTGCTCTGTGTCCTTTTGCGTCATCGCCGGCGTTTGCCCGATCTCGCCCCCCTCTTGCTCACGGGCATTTTCGGGGTGGCGTTCATGTGGGCCCGGGCACCGTCGGTTCGCTTCGGCTGGGGATATCTGGTGATTCTTCCCTGCGCTTTTTTTCCCTTGTACGGTCCGGGGCTCAACGTCAAAATCCAACGGCTGAAATTTTCGCCCCCCATGGCAGGGGCGCTTGCGTTCATCGCTTGTTTGGCCATCCTCTTCGGGCTCAGCCTGCCCGGCTGGACGGAGAGTGCCCAGCGGGTGCGCGACGCGGTGCGGGAAGGCCGTTTGGCTCCGGATGACGGAAACCGGCTGTTGCGGCCTCCGATCCCGCCGCGCATCCGATTTGATGATGTGGCCGGCACCGTGGAACCCGATACCCGCCATGTGGAAGATCCCCGCGCGTATCTGGACGGCCCCAGGGCCATGACCTATCCATTGATCCCGCCCTGCGGGGTGCATTTCCGTGATCCCGAAGCGGGACCCCGGCGGGGGTTCAGGCATGAATGATCCTCCCCGCATCACCGTGATCGTCCCCTTTTGCAATGCCGCCTCCACCTTGGGCGCTTGTTTGGAAGCCATTCGCTCCGCGTCTCCCCCATTTGATGAAGTGATCGCCGTGGATGACGGGTCCGTCGACAACTGCGTCGAAATTTGTGCGCACAAGCAGGTGCGGGTGCTGCGCATGGAGACCCGTTCCGGTCCCGCCGCCGCCCGGAACCGGGGGGCGTGGGCGGCGGACGGCGATCTGCTCTGTTTTCTCGACGCGGATGTGGTCACCGAGCCGGACAACGCCGAAAAAATCGCGCGATGTTTTCAAGCGGATTCGGAATTGGCGGCGGTGTTTGGCTCCTACGATACTTCCCCCGGTGATCCGCGTTTCGTGTCCCAGTACCGGAACCTACTCCACCATGTCGTTCACCAACACGCCAACGTAGAGGCGCGTACCTTCTGGGCCGGATGCGGCGCGGTGCGGCGGGATGTATTTCTCGAGATTGGGGGATTCGACGCCCAACGCTATCCCGAACCCTCCGTCGAGGACATCGAATTCGGGTTGCGTCTCCACCGTCGGGGACATCGCATACGCCTGGAGAAATCCCTGCAAGTGAAGCACTTGAAATCCTGGCGGCTTTTTCCCATGCTGCGCACCGATATCCGCTGCCGGGCCTGGCCTTGGTCCTTGCTGATTTTGGAGCGGGGCGATGAAGTGAGCGACTTGAATGTCGATCAGGCCGGACGATGGAGCGGGGCTTTGGTTTGTTTGGCGGTCGCCTTGATTTTCCTTTCGCTGCTTCCCCACGGGCCGCCGCCCGCTTTGACCGTTTTCGGTGCCTTGGCGGCGCTCGTCTGCGCCGTGGGCCTCAATCTGAAGATCTACCGATTTTTCGCGCGGGAGCGGGGGCTGGTTTTCGCGGCCGGCGTGATCCCCCTGCATCTGCTGTATTTTCTCACCGGCAGTCTCACTTTCGGCACGGCCTGGATGTGGGTTCGCCTTCTTCGCCGCCGCCCGCCCCGAGAAGAACCTTCCGGGACATCAGCGTGTTGACGTGGGTGGGTTCCGGTCGTTTGAACACCGGAAGCTTGTGCTTGAATTTCAGGAAAATCGACTGCCAAATGATCTTGGGCAGGGTCAGCCAGGGTTGTAGCGGATGCCGGAGGGATTGCCGCAAAAGGGACGCGCTTGTCAAGGGCTCCCCGGCCCCTTCGATCCAGGCCAACAGAAATTTTTCCCCGTCCTTGTACAAATCCACGCCAAGATAAAGCTCTCCCTCGGATTCACGCAGGCTGAATTGATACGCCCCGTTCATGTCGTTGAATGGGGAGACGTGGAATTCCTTGGCATGGGTGGCGCCCGAAACTTTTTCTCCCGCCGGACGCAACAGCGGCACGGCGTACACATGCCGGTCACCAAAGGTGTTGTTCACTTCGGCGATCAATCCCAGGGGGACTTGGTCCTCGTCGTCGAGAATGTAAAAACTCACGGGATTGAAGACTTTGCCCCACCAGCGGGCGGCGGTGACCAGGCGGATGCGACGCACCGGACGGGGAGGGGCGATGCGGGCAATCCACGGTTCGAGTTTTTCGCGCAACGGACGCTCCGAGCCGTCCAAATAATCGCGGTCCCGCAGGCTCAAAGGGGCGTAACGGTTGTGGGCAAAGCCACGGACCTCCCGGTCCAGCGTTTCCAATTCCTCCAAATCGAACACATAAAAGCCCACGGAAGTGCGAAAGCGGTGGTGGACCGGATGCAGGCGTTCGTGTTCCACCGCGCCGCGCATCAATTGACTGTTCATTGGACGCCTGCAAGTTTTTTGTGAAAAGCCTCCGCGGCCTCCACGGCGGAACAGACCGCGTCCTCGTGAAACCCGAATCCAAAATAGCTGCCCACCAGCCAGGTGTTGCGGGCACCGTTGTGTTCGCGCAGGGGCACATGCGTGTCCATGGCCTCGCGGGTGTATTGCGGATGGTGCAACACGGTGCGGTTGATGACCTTGTCTTCGGGGATGTCGCCCACCCGGTTGAGGGTCACGAAGTAGTTTCTTTGGGTGTTCAGGTTTTGCAGGCGGTTCATCCAGTAGCTGACGCTTACCGGCTTGCCGGGGTCGAAGCCGATTTCCCGGGCGAAATTCCAAGACGCCCAGCATGGCTTTGGCTCCGGCATCACGTCCTCCCAAGTATGGAGGACCACTTCGTTGGGCTGATAGGTCCATGGCGCCAGCCGTTTTTTCTCCGCCTCATCCGGATCGCCCAGCAGTTTGAGCGCCTCGTCGGCATGGGCGCCAATGAACACATGGTCAAATTCCTCTTTCCGAGCGTCGGAAAAGCAAAGCGTGACCCCTTCCGAGCGTCGGAAGATGCGTTCCGGGCTGTCACCGGCGCGGACTTCGGCTTTGAGGCGGTCCAAAGCCTTTCTCACATAGCTTTGGCTGCCGCCGCGGACCACGCGCCATTGCGGACGGTCCTTGAGGGTCAGCAAACCATGGTTTTGAAAAAAATGCAGATAGGGTTCGGCGGGGAATTCGGACAATTTTTGCGGGGGAGAGGACCAGATGGCCGCTCCCATGGCAAAGAGGTAGCAATCGCGGAAATGGTCGGAAAATTGATGTTGTTCCAGAAATTTGCCCAACGACAGGGACTTGGCCTCGCCACTGTGCAAGGCTTCGGTTCCGATTTTTCCGAAACGGCGAAGTTCGGCGATGAGTTTCCAGTGCGGTCCCGAGGTCAGATTGCGCCAGGTGGGGAAAAGACCCCGGACGCCGGTCCCCGCGTAGGCGTAGTCCCGGGTGATGTCATGGTAGCTGAAGGACATGTCGCTGTCCTCCAATTCC